>JBKHBT010000022.1:0-41069 GCA_046542255.1 Candidatus Zixiibacteriota bacterium
GAAAAGTATGACAATGCGGAACAGCGCATTGTCTGGTTCTATGTTGCAGTTACTTTGCTATGGAAGCAATCAGTGTTTTCCGCAAATACGAATTCCAATTTCCATATATTTAGCCAGCTCTATTCTCTATCTTTATCTCATCGATATCGAGAATAAGCGCGATCGAGCCATCGCCCATCAAAGCGCCACCTGCGACATATTCCAGGCTCTTCGACATGCCCTCTATTCGCTTTTGCACCATATCGTGTACGCCGAGAACATTATCGACTATGAGTGCGAATTTTCCCGTAGAGTTTTCTATCGTAACAGTGATAAGCACATCTTTGCCATTATAGTCTATATTTTTATTCCATAATAGGCAGTCGAGGTTTTTCAAAGGCAATATCTCATCATGGATTCTGATAAATGGATTTCCGCCCACTGTGGTCATGATTTCATCGCGGTTAACTTTTGTAGTTTGCCTGATATTATTGGTTGGCAAAACATAAGGCTGATTTGCTACTTCGACGAGGAAGCCATTTATTATTTGTGTGGTTACTTTGATAGGAAGTATCAAAGAGAAAGTGGAGCCTTTGCCTTCATTTGTCTCAATTTCGATTTTGCCACCGATTTTTTCGATATTTCTTTTGACCACATCCATACCAACGCCTCTTCCAGAAATATCCGTAACCTTTTCAGCAGTGGATACGCCTGATGAGAAGATCAAATCGACTATTTTATCATCGGAGAGGTCTTCATTTTGGTTAATAATGCCGAGTTCGATGGCCTTTTGCCTTATTGCTTTTCTATCGATGCCGGCGCCATCGTCTTTTACCTTCAAAGTGAACTTGCTATCATCCATCGATACGATAACATCGATATGGCCGGTTTCGTCTTTGCCGGTTTCTTTTCTTTCGATAGTGCTTTCTATTCCATGGTCGGCGGCATTTCTTACCATGTGAGTCAATGGACCATCTATTACATCTATAAGGCTTTTATCGATTCTAA
The DNA here is from genome assembly GCA_046542255.1 of Candidatus Zixiibacteriota bacterium. GTDB lineage: Bacteria > UBP14 > UBA6098 > JBKHBT01 > JBKHBT01 > JBKHBT01. Next base: position 988 of record JBKHBT010000022.1, read on the forward strand.
TATCATCGCCCTGTATATCCACATCGATTTTCTTGTTTTCGCTGTCGGCAATATCGCGGACTGTCCTGGGAACCTTCATAAGAAGAGGCCTAATTGGAACTTTCCTGATGGCCATAATACTTTTCTGGAGATTTGTCGATAATTGCTCGAAAATCCCGGTAACACGCCTAAATTCCTTGATTATTTCGAATTCGGTATATTTTTCAAAGACCTGTTTCTGAAGGTTATTGAACATATCGCCCACAACGATAAGCTCGCCAACATAGGACAGGAATGTATCTATATCCGTTTCTAATACCCTCATGGTTTTGCGGATAGAATTTTGATTTTGTGAATTATCTGGAGTTTTGGCCTTCGGCTTTATTTCTTTGTCGATTTTCTTTTTTTCCTGCCCAAAGTAGCCTTTTTCAAGCAGGTCATTTATCTTTTCTCTTAGCGTTTGTGCCAGAAGCTCATCGAAACCAATATTTTCCATGAAGATATTATAGTCATTAATAATTCTTTGTATATTTTCTTTTGCTTCATCTGTTTGAGCTTCTGCCTTGAGATTGATAAGAGACTGTGATATATTGCCGTAATCGTCTTCTGTAAGGTCTTTATGTTTGAAATCTTCTACTATCTGCATTATGATTTGGATATCATCCGGCGCATTCATGAGATTCTCGAATTTATCCTTTTTGATCGGATGGATTTTATATAGAATTTCCATCACTTCATCGAGTTGCTCTCGTACATCTGCCATTTCTTCTGGTATTACCCTTATTGAACTTCTAAAATTCGAAAATGCGATTTCCCATAGCCTATCTTTATCAGCACCGAAAGCTGAATCTTCCAGCTTATCTAATAGGCCTTTATATTTGTCTTCATCATCTATTTCATTATCGCCGCCGCGTACTCTCTGGAGCATTTTCTTTAGTTCATCGATGCCTTCGAGAAGGACGCTGACATTGGATTTATTGGGTATCAGCTTGCCTTTGCGCATCAAATCGAATTGATTTTCCAGAGTATGTGCAAGTTTCTTGACTTTCAGGAGATTGAAAAATGTCGAATTGCCTTTTATGGTATGAATTGGCCGAAATACCTTTTTGATTATCTCGAGGTCATTTGGATTTTTTTCAAGTTCGACAAGTTCATTATCGATTTTTTGGAGCATTTCGAGCGCCTCATCGATAAACTCGGCGAACATTTCCGGATTAATATTTAATATTGGTTCATTCATATCAAACCGCTTCTTTTTGCTTTTTTATATCTGCTAATGTATTAAGGACATCTAACCATTGCTTGATATTTTTGGTTGCATAATCTACGGCTTCGTCCAGCTCGTCCATATCTTCAAATGGTTTGAATATGCAGCTATCTGCGCCCAATCTCATACATGCGAGAACATTATCGAGCGTAACATAGCCAGTTATCATAATAACATGAATCATAGGATAATGCCGCCTGACCGAGCGCAAAAGATCGATGCCGGAGAGAATTGGCATTTTGATATCGGAAATGATAATATCTATTTTAATTTGCTCGAGCTGTTCTAAGGCTTCTCTACCATTTTTGGCAATATAGACCTCATAGCCCTTGAAACGAAAATGCCTGGAAAGCATATTGATGATTTTCTCTTCATCATCAACAAGAAGAATTCGAATTTTCATAGTAGAATTTAAGTTACTCATTATATCTCCATAAAGATTTTCATTTTTCTCCAATAAGGCATATCGGCAACTAATAACTAAAATGTAGAACTATTATCAAAAGTGATTACAAATCTTGCTCCATGGCCAGCTTTGTCGCTATTTTCGGCCACAATGCTGCCATTGTAATTCTCTATAATGTATTTCGATATCGGAAGTCCAAGGCCTGTTCCTTCACCCTGTTTCTTGGTGGTGAAAAATGGTTTCCATATTTCGTTCAATACTTCATCCTCAAAACCTGTGCCTGTATCTTCGACCTGGATTTGTATTTGCTTTTGATCTGCAATAGAACTGATATAGAGCCTTCTAATATCGCTTTCTGTCATTGCGCCAGTTGCATTATTGAATAGATTTATTAGCACCTGCTCGAATTCCTGGGAATCGATAGGAATTTCCGGTATATTATCTTGAAGCTCCAACTCGACCTGAATATGGTTTTTCAAGAAGAATTTGCTAAGCTCGAGAGCATGGATAATCGATGCATTGATATCTGTTAATTTGGTACTTCTATTATTTCCTGAATAGGTATATTGACGAAGTGATTTGGATATTTCTGTTATTCTTTTGACTCCATCTTTGATTTCATCCAGAATATCTGGGGTTTCTTTTAAGGCGAATTGGAATTTGCTAAGGTCACCGTTTGCCTTTTTGAGGTAATCTTCCATAGCTTTTTGAATATATTGCCAGAAATCCAAAAGATTATCGATATTTCCGGATATGTACGCTACCGGATTATTTATCTCATGTGCAATCTGTGCCGACATTATGCCCACTGTTGCGAGTCTATCGGAATGAACCAGTTGCTTGGCTCGTCTTTGGGCGAGAAGCTCCATTTCATTGGCATATTTTTTTAGCTTTTCATTCTTTTCTAATATTATTCTTTCATAATCGACAATCTTCTCACCGACTGCCAGCCTGCTGCGAAGTTCATGTTCATCGAAAGGCTTCGATAGGAAGTCATGTGCGCCGGCTTCGAAGGCCTCGAGCATATCCTCGCGATTGCTCTTGCTGGTTAGTAAAATAATATAGATGAAGGAATCGCTCTTTTTTTGATTAAGTGCCTGGCAGATCTTTATTCCATCTATATCAGGCATGATCCAATCCAGTATCGCCAGTTTGGGCGGATTGTCTTGACTTAGCATATGCAGTGCACTCGTACCATCTTCGCAAGATAGTGTTTCATAGTTCCATTCATGCAAAAATGTCTCGAGCATCAATCTGTTTACAGGATCATCGTCTGCTATTAGAACTCTCATTTTTAACCTTTCGATTTTATTTCTATTTCGGAATAAAACGCAAGCTTTTAAGCATAAAATTAAAAAACTGAAAAGATTTGATATTATTGCAAAATTTGGGTATCGGCTTTATATTAAGAAAAAGGCGGTTTTTTTGCTGAGAATTTACATAATAATGACATTGATTTTTGTTCCCTTTCTTTTGGCCCAGAGCGCAAATGTCCTTGTTGATGATGCTCCCATGTGCGGGCATCATGACAGGACAACATATCAGGCGCTTTGGGACACATTAGAAGCTGCTGGCGCAGATATCGATTTTACGAGCGAAATGGGAAGGTTCCCGGTTCTCGATGATTTCGAGCTTATTTTACTAATGCATCACTATGGCTGCGATAGCGCAGGCTTTTCATATTCTCAGCGAGGGCAAATGATAGAATATACCTGTGGTGGCGGCAATGTCATAATAATGCCCATAGTCCGCGATGATTTGGCCCCGACTAATTCATTGCTAAATGATCCAAGATGGCGGACAGGGCTATATTTCGGTGGCGCAGGAGGAAGTGTCAATTCTACAAATATTGCCGAATTCCCTCCTTATACAGATGGCATCGAATATTTGCTTTTCGAGATCACTGCCGTTATCGAAGCAATACCGCCGGCATGGCCATTTGCATGGGATGAAACCGGTAGGCAGGTGATTGCAGCTATCTCATACCCTGAATCCGACTCTTTGCCCTGCGACTGCGATGAAGGTGGTAGAATCCTGGCATTGGCAGACAATCATACCTTCGAAGCGCCTGTGGTCGGATATATCGAACCGATGGATCACCTGTTTATGGTAAATGCAATGATGGCGATGTGCGGCATTACAATAGAACTGCCACCATGTGATATTCCGCCCGAAATACCTTATGCAGAAATCGATACATGCCTTTATCCCGGCGATTTATATATTATAGAAGGCGCAAACCTTCATTCCGGGCTAACAATTAGAATAGGAAGCATTTCCATTTCGCCCATTGGAACAGCTCCTGATTCATCATGGATGGAATTTATAGTCCCAGAGCTATCTCAGGGGTTTTACGATGTCCTTATCATCGACAGCATTTATACTGTTCACGCTGGAAGCTTGCAGATATACTGCGAATGGATAGATATTTCGTCTTTTTCTTCAGGATGCTATAATATCGGCGATTCTGTGTTTTTCTATGGCGAAAATTTGCCTGTGGAAAACGGCTTTATAGAAATCATCAGCCCGGATTTTCTCGATACTGTCTCTGCCGGGGAATACGAAATCACAAGCGATACTGACGGTTGGCTTATCATGCCAGAAGTCGATACGATTTTCTATCACTATCAAAATGTCGAAATTATCGATTCTGTATTTGGTAATCGCGGAGGGCTTTATGTACAGATTCCTTGCCCATGCGCTGGTAGCGGCGATTTGTATCGCATTGTGGATGGAAAACCCACGCCAGCAGATACTCGCGACCCGATTATCGAGATTCTTCCCCCGGATAGCTGCTTTAGTATCTATGGAACAGGTATCACGATAGAATACAGTACATCGGCCGATTCATTTATGGCTCATCCAGATTTGTGGCCAGAGCGCGAAAGGCGAGATGCTGTGAGTTTCTATATTTCTAATGATTCAGTTTTTACGCCTCTTGCACGAAATATTCCCAATACTGGACTCTTTGAATGGATGCCATCAGGTAGCGGAGATTTTAATATAGCGACTCGAGCAATCGATTATTTCGGGAATATGGGCACCGATACTGCCGAGTTCTGTGTCGAAATTCCAGATGAGCCGTCATTTACAGGACATATTCGGCCATGGGAAGGATGCGAGCCGGAGAGCATACTATTTACGATACGAAACCGAAGCCTCATCGATACTCTGACACTCGCTCTCGAAATCGATGACAGGCGGTTTCGGTTTCCGGAAAATATGCATTGGAATGATGACACCACACTGGTTTTTATTCCACCGGCGGAGCTTCTCGAGGATTCGAGCTGGCATAATATCCACATGAGCAGCATGGTTTCAACGACTTCTGGAATTCGGATTGTGCCGGATGATGAAGGACTTATGAGCATATTCCGAATCGACAGGACACCGCCGGATATCGAGCTTATCTTTCCCGATGAAGATAGCATAATGACAGAATTGCCAGATAGTTTGGCTTTTCGAATTGAAGACTGGCTGGGCGTGCACGAGACTTCGATATGGATTTCAATAAATGAAGACAGCATATTCTATCCTGACACTCTTCTCTATTTCGATGATTCGATTTTATCGGCCGATCTGTCAGGCTTTTCAAGTGATGATAGTATTTTCGAGATATGTGTCGGCGCATCAGATATCGACTTTCCCGAAGAATGCATCGCAAGCTCGATAGAATGCTACGATTTCAGCACAAATCCCGCAGGAAGGATCGACTATCTTTCACCAGATGACAGCTTGATAACTTCCTGTGAAATGCAATCGATTATTTTTATTGCCAATAGGCCGGATATAATCGATGAGACGACTTTGGAACTTTATATTTCCAGTATCGGGACAATCACGGCAATCGATAGTATGACGAGAATATCTGGCGATAGCATAATATTCAGCCCCGAGTCGGAATGGCCGTCCTGCGAGCCGATTTTTGTAGAGCTTCTAATGCTTCGCGATGATTTCGGCCGGCCTTTGCAAGGCTTGCCGGCTTCCGGCGAATTTCAAATCGATAAAATACCGCCGGAATTCCCATCCTATTGGCCGATAGGCCTCGTCGATACCATTTACCCGGAAATAACTATCGAAGTGTCTGATGAATGTACCGGCATCGATTTGGATAGCCTGGCTTTGATAGTCGATGGCAGCATGGTTTATGGAATCGGCGATGACGGCTTCAGGTGGCATGAAGGCCGTATCGAATTTAGCTATTTCGATGCATCGATTGAGATTGCTGCCAATGATACTGATCAAATTTGCATAGAAGCCAAAGACCTTGCCAAAGAATGCGGCGCAAATTCCAATAGGGCCTGTTTCGAGATATTTCGAAGCGAGATTATTTGTGATTTGAATATGAATATTCGGCCTCTCGAAAATCCAGTTTGCCTGGGCGACACTTCCTGGATAGAAATAGACACACGCGGTGGATTTGGCAATATCGAAATGGAATTTATTCCATCGACAGTGGAATTTGATGAAAGCTCGGGCAATTATTTTACGATTTTGGAAGAAACCACAGATTTAATCGCAATCGCTCGCGATGATTCCGGATGTACAGCTATTGACACTGCTATTATCGTAATATTGCCATTGCCAGCTGTCGATATCGATGATAGCATAGTATGCCGTGATGAATATTTCATGATAGATGCTGATGGCTACTTCGATAGCCTATATTGGTCCAATGGAGATATCGGTGCGAGTATGGAAGACACCGCCGATTTTGAGCAAAGGCAATATTTTGTCGATGCCTTTTTGCAAGGATGCACTATACGCGATAGCTTTGTGATATATACCGAGAAATGCGATAGCGCAGATTCATTTGAATGCAATCTTCAGGTAGAAGTAATCTGCCCGGGAAATGCTATCTGCATAGGCGATAGCGCATCTATTTCTGCCGAGGCTTTCGATGGTAATGGGCAAATTTATTTTGAATGGTCGCCAGAAAGCTTGATTGTTGATAGCGAAGCGCAAGAAAACTATATTTTCCCGAATGATAGTGTCTGGGTTTTCCTCGAGGCATGGGATGATTCAAGCTGCTATGATTATGATAGCTGTTTTATTGCTGTAATCGATTGTAGCCAACCAAAGGATGTTGATTGCTATGCCCATCCCAAGCCATTCACACCGAATGATGACGGAATAAATGAAAATGTGATACTCGAATACCCAGAGATGCAAAGCCGAAATGCTATTGCTTATATTTATACACTCGATAATAAACTCCTGAGAAAACTAACATCAATTGATACTAATCACGAAGGTGCATTTCTATGGGATGGCAGGAATTCTTCTGGAACCCTTATGCCCAATGGCCCTTATCTATATGTAATCGAACAGGATGGCGAGATAATTTGCCATGGCACAGTTTATATCATGCGCTGAGATTTTGTCATTTGATTTAATGCGCTAATATTATATATTATTAGTTATGGCAGCCAGATTCAAGAAGAAAAATATGGATGCAGATATCAGGATTCGAGTCATCGTCCAGCGGATAGTTTTCAGCAAGGATGAATGGCATATTATGACCTGTAGCTATGTCAATAAACGTGGCAAAATCACAGTAACAGGTTTTTTCGATTTTGTCCGCGAGGGGCAAATGCTTGAAGTTGTTGGCCAATATGAACAACATAAAACCTATGGCTTGCAATTTCGAGCCAAAACCTTCTCGCCAGTTATGCCTAAAGAAGCCGAAGGAATCGAGGCATATCTTTCCAAGGGTTTTGTCAAAGGCATCGGCAAAAGCTATGCGAAACGGCTCTATGAAAAATTTGGCGATAAAACACTAGAAATTATCGATAAGTTTCCGGGCAGATTAACAGAAGTCGAAGGAATCGGCAAGAAGCGCAAGCAAAAGATAATAAAAGCATGGCGGTCCGAAAAGGAGCGCGAGACGGAAAAACGCGAGACGATTATCGCACTTCTCGGCCTCGGATACGGCAAAGCTATGGCTATGAAGCTCTGGAGCAAATACAAAGAAAAAGCATTAGATTATGCAAGGCGCAATCCCTATGGATTTATTAGTTCTGTCAGAAACTATGGTTTCCAGACAGCGGATAAGATTGCGCTTGGCAATGGAATGCCACCGGATTCGCCAAGAAGAATCGATGCTACAATAAAATATATGCTAAAAGAAGCCCAGAAAGAAGGCCATTGTTACCTCGAGCGGAGCGAACTGGTTCAAAAAACGATGGAATTAATAGATGTCGATGAGGAAAAAATCCAGGCCATAATCAATTTCATGTTGGAAAAGGGGCGGCTGCGGAAAGGCCCGGAAGATTCAATTTACCTTAAATCTATGTATATCTATGAAACTCATGCAGCGGCGAGTATCAGGATACTTCTGGACCATGAGCCAGAAGGTATTCCTTCCGAATCATTTTTGAATAAAGCCTTGCTCGATGTATCTGATATCAGCTATACATCCGAGCAGCTTCGCGCCATAAAGGGCGTTTTTCACAATCCAGTATCGATAATAACCGGCGGGCCGGGAACCGGCAAGACTACTACGCTTCGCGCCATAATACGCATCTGCCAAAGATTGGAATGGAAAACAGCGCTCGCAGCCCCGACCGGAAGAGCCGCAAAAAGAGCATCCGAATCGGCAAATATACCGGCACAGACAATTCATCGATTGCTCTCCTATGAACCACGCAGGCATAAATTTTTCTATGGGGCAGAAAATCCGCTTCCTGCAAAGTTTATAATCATAGATGAGATGTCGATGGTGGATGCATCGCTATTTTATTCTCTGGCATCGGCGATTTCAGTCGGAACGCATCTTGTTATGATCGGCGATGTTGACCAATTGGAATCGGTCGGGCCGGGTGCGGTGCTTTCCGAGCTGGTAAGGAATCGCGATATTACAATATTCAGGCTTAGCAAGATAATCCGCCAGAAGGCAGATTCGATGATTGTTCAGGCGGCGCATTCACTTCTTCGCGGCGAGATGATCGATATACAGAATGAAAAAGGCAATGATTTTTTCTTTATCGAAGAAACCGATGATGCCAAATCGGCGCAGATTATTGCTAGCCTTGTCGAGAAAAGGCTTCCGAATTACTACAAAATCGCCCATGATGATATTCAGGTACTGACTCCGATGCATCGAGGCATTCTTGGCACGCAATATCTGAATACGCTACTCAGAAACAGGCTAAATCCTCCAAGAAGCAAACTTCGAGAAGATTTGGATGAAATTGAATTTCGCCCGGGCGACCGAGTCATGCAGACCGAAAATAATTATGATCTCGATGTTTATAATGGCGACTGGGGCAAGATTCGCAAAATTACCGATGATGGCCTCGTGGTATCCTTCGAAAAGGATGTATTATATCCAAAAAGCTATGCTTCTCAGCTAACACTCGCCTTTGCCACGACGATTCACAAGTCGCAGGGCAGCGAATATCCGGCGGTTGTATTGCCGCTTACCAAATCCCATTTCATAATGCTCGACAGAAATCTAATCTACACAGCATTTACAAGGGCTAAGAAGCTTTTGATTCTGGTCGGCAACCGCGATGCTCTCAAAATAGCGACATCCAATTTCCGCAAGGTGCAAAGGAATACTAATTTGAGTCATTATATCGACAGTTGCCAGAGCGAATGAGATGAGAATAATTCTTTGGGTATATCTTGACTTATATTTTGCGGCTGTCATTTACAGCCATCTATTATGAAAAAGAAATAAATTTCTTCAAAAAAAAAACAAATCTAATAAAGCATCCATTATTTATTGGCATATCAGGCTAATCAACCAGAGGCAGAATTATCCAAAAAGTGCTTCCTCGGCCGGGTTGGCTTTCGAAATCGATTTTGCCTTTCTGAGCCTCCATTGCCATCTTGCAGAACGATAAGCCCAAACCAGTCGAATGAACTTTAACATCAGTATCACTATCGATTTGGCCGAATTTCTCAAAAATTATTTTCCGCTTGCTCTCATCGATTCCGGGGCCATGATCTTTGACATTTAACTTTGCAAATCCAGAGAATTTTTCGATAGTGACTTCCACTTTGGATTCTGGTGGACAATATTTGATTGCATTGCTTAATAGATTGCTTATTGTCCTTCGAAGGAGATTTTCATCGGCTTTGACAATCGCCTGGCTACCTTCGAATTCGACCTCTACTCGATTGAATTCTATGAGTGGCCGCATTTTGCTAATCACTTTTTTTGCCAATTCATTAAGGTCTATCTCCTTCAGATTCACTGGCATATGGCCCTTTTCCAGTCTTGTGATATCCAGCAAAGTCTCGACCATCGACTGAAGTTCAAACGATGAAGTTTCTATGATATTCATAAAATCATTATAGTCATCCTTATCCAGGTCCATATTTTTGATAGAATCTACGCTCGCAGCTATTCCCATCAAAGGGTCTCGCATATCGTGGATAATCATATCGGTAAGCTCATCACGGACTTTCTCGAGCTTTTTGAGCCTATCATAGCTATCCTGAAGCGCTCTTTCGGATTTTTTGATTTTTGTAATATCGCGAAAACTGAAAACCCTGCCAGTTATCTCATCATCGAAAATATAGGGCAAGGAGTGGCTTTCTATGATTCGCCCATCTTTTAGCTTTATAGTATCGATATATTCCTGTTTCGGATTCTCTATATATTTGTCAACCTTATTATCAAATCTATCGGCAGCTTCGATTTTGGGGCAAATATTTTCGAAAACAGCGATCTTATCGTTTAAAATATCAGCTTTTCCATCTGTTTCGCAGAGTTTATCGAAATTCTTGTTTTTGATAATTATTCTTCTTTCCAAATCTATCACTATAATTGCATCGGCTGTAGATTCCAATGTTGCATCGAGAAGCCCAACCATGTTTTGTAGCTCTTCACCGGCTTTTTGAGCTTTTTTCATCTGAGTGATTGCATAGGATTTTGATTCTTCCAGCTCCATGGTTCGATTCTCGACCAGTTTTTCCAGATGGTCTCGATGTTGCCTGAGTTCATCATCGATTTTTTTAAGGGTTTTGCGAGTTTTGCTGAGTTTGCGTATCATAGAATTAAATGCTATCCCAAGGTTCCCAAATTCATCTCTTGTCCGAATATCGACGAAATTGTCCAATTGGCCAGAGCGTGTTATTTCATATGTGGAATTCATAAGCATGCCTAAAGGTTTTAGGACAAATTGCCTTAGCCCGAGAAGCAGTATCAGGCTGACAAGGCCCATGCCGATAAGTAGCATAAGAATAATTGGCATAATCGTGTCTTTGATTTCGGCTTCGATATTATTTTCGGGTATCATAATCGAAAATGTTAGATTAGAAGATGGCATCGAAGAATGGAAAAGATAATACTCTTGTCCCTGATATTTGAATTTGATGCTTCCATTATGCTTATTATGATATTTATGTGAATTCCCAGCGAGCAATGTGTCGATAGACTTATTTAGAAGGTTAGAATCCCGGCAAGCAACGATGGTTCCGTTTTCATGTGTCAGGACTATTTGCCCATCACGCTCGACTTTGACATTACTAATATAATCGGAAAGATTCTCGAGCGTAACATCCATCCCGACTACGCCATAAATCTCTCCAGCATCATCTTGTAATGCAGTAACAAGGCCGATATTTACATCCGGTGTCGTAACAGATAGATAAGGGCTTGTTCTTACAATTTTCCCGGGATTATTCTTCCCTGCAATATACCAGGGCCTTTCTCTGGGGTCATATTTTGTGGGAGCAGCCCTGGGATGAGAACGCACAAAGCTTCCATTCTCACGCCCCATATACACCGAATTGATATAGGGATGCGATTTCCTTAAATTATTAAAAATATCGATTATCTGCTTTTCGATATCTCCGTAATTATATTTGAAGCCTGAAGAGTCGGCATTCAGAAATGAAGTGAAGCCATTATCATCACGGTTTCTTACGATTGTATTATTCGAAAGGCTCAGAAGATCGTTTTCATGTTCAATGAAAAAATACTCGACAGCGAACTGAAGATGGCCAAGCTCACGTTCGGTTTCAACCGAAATCTGCTCGAGTCTTTGTTCTTTGAGCCTATTATATAGAGTCACGCCAAAAAACAAAGGCACTATAATAATCGCTAAAATCGACACGATGAGATATTTTTGATTAAGTTTCATTCCAACCTACACAAGTCTATTTTGCCCTATTGCTTAGATATTATAGTACAATCAGACTCAAAATGCAAGTTTTCTTATGGAATAATAAGAAAAAAGCGGATTTCAAAGAACCCGCTTTATTAAAAATCTGACTATAAAATTTCTATGCTTTAAAGTTTAGAACAATAGCTCATAGTAGATATCGATTTGTGATTTTTTCATGGTATCATCATCATCTTCGGCCACTGTTTCATTGGTGAAATTCAGTCCGAGCCTGGATGAATAGCTATCGATATAATAATTTACACCGGCTTCGAACGTAGCTCTAGAATTTATTCCAAGTGTCATAGCATCATTGTCTTCATCGGTATTTGGATCATAGCTTGTAAATCTCACGCAAGGCTCAACTTTACCGATTGTATAACCTGCTTGAAGAGAAAAACCCATTGTAGCTCGAGGATCTTCCCATGATTCATGGTCTGTACTGGACATATAATAGAGTGCATCGACAGCCAGCGTTTGCATTCTAAATGCAATATGTGCACCATATTTTGTCATTTTATAAGGATCTTCGGAAAAGTCTGGATCTTCCTGATCATATGAAAAACCCGGCATAATAGCAATTTTCATATCATCATAGCCCATATGTGCCGATTCGTGCATAGGAATCTGGCCCATTGGAGCGAATGATACGTATCCTGAATATAGCATATAAGAATCGTCATTGGTAGAGAATGTTCCACCGCCATTGAAGGCACCGCCTTCGACATCGAGCATTCCATCCATAAAGCTATATTTGGTAGCTATACCGATATCATCGCCATGGCCAAAATAGCTATTGAGCGGATTGCGAGATTTGAACATAAGCTTCAGGCCGGAGGCATTATACATTCTTCCAAAAGGCACCTTGAACCGTCCAGCGCGTACCGTCAGATTATCTACGCCTTTATAATAGATATTTCCAATCGGGAAAAGATTATCTCCATCAGCAACTGCATAGAGAAAGAAATAGCTAAAATCTTCGGAAATATCGCCGGACAGGATAAACCAAACAGTTCCCAGCCCGAAGCTTGCTTTGGGTTCTTCGTCTTCGGCTTCCAGGTCAAATTTCAATCCCGGGAACATCGAGCCGGTGAGCTTTAGATTGGCATCGCCTTTTTCGGCAACGGTCATAGTGCCGAAAAGCGAAAATGTCATCAGAAGTAGAAAGCTAAGTAAACATATTTTTCTCAGCATATTCATCCTTTCTTTTTTTTATTTGATAAAAGTGATGTTATATATAATTTTCCCCATTTTTTTATAGAAAAGTCATAGCCGACAATTGCATATAGTTCATTTCATCTTATATTTTACATATAAAATAATTTATTGTCAAGTTAGTTTTTTCATCTATAAAATCCCTAATTTCTGTAAATTGACAAATACATTTTGCTTTATCGACTCAAATCTTAAGAAATTTAGCTTTAATTAACCACATTCAGTGTTAAATTTATGTAAAGTAAACAATCTCAACTTCAATCCTCGTTGCGAAGCTCCGCTTCTCTTAGGTTTTATACAGAATCGAAGCGGAGCTTCGGAAAAGCTTGCGCCATAAAGCAGTGCTTTGTAGCTAGGGTATTAGGGCTGGAGCTTTGTATAGAGGTTATTAAGGTTAAATCTTTGGAACGAAAATATTAGCCTTGTTTATGTTCCGGGTGATCTTTAGCATAATTATAAAGAAATTATTGGAGCTTTGGCATCGAGAGTAATAGCTTGCCTATTTAGTACTGAATATCATAATTTAGGTTAAAGGTTACAAAACTATAACTTGCTTAATTTTATGCAAATAGAAAAGTTTAAATTCTGATAAAACAAAACCGAGGTATATACTTAGAGATGTATTCTTTATATATGGCTTTCCAGGAAACAATTCAAGCTCTTAGCAGAATTAGGCTTACATTTGTATGGCTTTAGAAGAGAAACTATGAACTGAATCAATAATTAATTCGACTTTTTCTATGTTTTTGCTTTCTTCGGCAAAATTGCCAATCACTATGCCCGATGCTCCAGCATTTACTAATGACTTCGCTTTTTCAGGCGAGCGTATTCCGCCTCCTGCTATAATCGGAATATCGGCTTGTTTGCATACAAATTCGATAGTTTTATCATCTATAGGCTCACTGGCTCCGCTCCCGCCTTCCAGATAGGCAAGCTGCATCCCGAGATACTGGCCTGCCAAAATATGAGAAGCGATATTATCGGTATCTTCCCTATCCAATGGCTTTGTGGAAGAAGCTTTATTAACAGCAGTCGGCTTTCCAGAATCGATAAGGATGTAGGCGGTGGAAATTGTAGGGATTTTATGTTTTTTGATAAACTGCGCACCAGCAACCTGCTCTTCGATTAGAAAAGTCGGATTGCGGCCAGAGATTAGCGATGTAAATAATATCCCATCAGCATAACTTGAAAGCTGCTGCGATGATCCGGGAAAACTAATTAGCGGCGTATTGCCAGCATATTTTCTTATAAGTCTATAAGTGCTGTCGGTATTGTCATCTTCGAGAAAACTTCCGCCAACTAAAATTATATCTACTTTATCGAGAATATGACTATTTTCATTGCATAATAATGGATGGCCGGTTGCTTTGTCGGGATCGATAAGAAGAAAAAATATAGCGCCTTTTTCGGCCTTGATATCCTGCAGCTTTTTTAGAATATCCATTATAGCATCCTGCCAACTTGCGATAGATCGTTTAAATCGCGGACATCTTTTCTGCTTAGCTTGCCAATCATTCTGGAAAATGCTTTTGCTGTAAGAAGTGCATCATCGAAGGCATTATGATGGCCTTCGCGCCTTCTAAGCCCCATTCTAATAGCGATTTCGTCCAGATTATAATGGCGCGCATCTGGAAAAAGAAAAAGGAAGAGCCGAGAAATATCTATTACTCGAAATCTTGGAATAAGTACAGCATGTTTTTTACCGGCCTCCTGGATGAATTCAAGGTCCATTCTTGGATTTTGCCCAATAAGAATCTTTCCATGAGACTGCTGGATAAATTGCGGCAATACAGTCTCCATGAGTGGCCGCTGGGAGAATTTATCCGCATCGCCGGATATGCCATGAACATTCCGCGCACCGGGTTTTATAGATGTCCGCGGATTAAGCTGGACAAAAAAGCCCAAATCCATATCGATATTCGGGCCTAACATGGGGATAGTCGCTATCTCCATTATCTCGTCATTTTCCGGGTCCAGGCCGGTCATCTCCATATCATATACAAGAAATCGGCCCTTCAATGTAGATATCCTTCTGCGCTTCATCGAATATAATTTAATTACATACCTGCGAAATGTAAAGGTAGATTTGTTGACTTTATAAGAAGCTATTTGTATATTTCTAAATGGAAATACATTTTGTATTTCGTAAATCTTATATTTATCAGGTTTTATGTTAGAAAGACTCGAACAAATACCAGGAATAGGCCCCAAGAGGGCAAAGACATTGCGCGAAATCGGTATCAAAGATATTCGCAGCCTTCTGGCATTTTTCCCTAATCGATACATATTTCGAGATTCCATATCAGAAGTAGAAGGTGCAAAGGATGGCGACAATATTACGCTTCTGGGTACAGTCGAAGGTGCGAAATATATCCGGCCCAGAAGACTGCTAAAAATCGAATTTACCGATACAGCAAGCAATCCATTCTCGATTTTTCTATATGGCCCAAGAGGCAGGATTAATGCATTTCCTGTCGATAAACAGTATCTGATCTGGGGGAAAATCCAGAATGGCAATGGCGATTACTATTTCATCCATCCACAATTGGAGGCTATCGGGCAGGAAGATGAGATTACGAGCATCGATGATACATTCAAGTATTTTCCTGTATATCCGATGCGACAGAAGCTTCGTGAAAACAATCTCTCGGAAAGGGTCCTGCATAAATGTATCAAATATGCCGCCAAGGCCAATCTCAAATTCTATAAAGACCCTCTGCCAGAAGAGATCAGGAAGCGAAATGACCTTATCGAGCTTTCTCATGCGATATGGCATCTACACTTTCCCGATAATCGCGAAGATATAGAAAAGGCCAGGCGAAGATTTGCATTCACAGAGCTATTTGAAAGGCAATCGATTTTTGAGCTTCGCAGGAGGCTTTCTCAGAGAGTCGATTCGCCCGTCATTCAGCCCGGCGAGAAATATGAGGCGTTCCAATCGATGCTGGGATTTGAGCTTACCAATGCCCAGAAACTCGCATGGATGGACATTCTGCGAAATATCGCCAGTGGCAATCGCATGACAAGGCTCTTGCAGGGAGATGTCGGAAGCGGTAAGACCATCCTTGCGATGCTTGCTGCTGTGGCGGCAATCGATTCTGGACTACAGGTCGCTTTTATTATTCCAAGTACAGTGCTTTCATATCAGCATTTCAAAAATTTTGAAAAAGCAATGGAAAAGCTGGATATTCCTATCGCGCTACTGACGGGGAAAACAAAACCCCGCAGGCGAGAACACTTTCTAAGAAATATCAAAACAGGGTATTATAAATTAGTCATCGGAACACAGGCGCTACTCAGCGATAAGGTTGTTTTCAAAGACCTGGGCCTTGTAATAATAGATGAGCAACATAAATTCGGCGTTTCTCAGAGGATGCGCCTTCTGGAGAAACAGACGACTGCACATTTTATCATGATGAGCGCAACGCCGATACCAAGGACATGCGCCCTCGCCGACTACGGCGATTTGGATATCACATCTGTCAAAGCTTTGCCGAACCATCAGGCGGGAAGAAGGACATTTCTCAGGAATAAAAATGCAAGAGAAAATGTATATGATTTCATTGAAGATAAGATCAACAAGAATCAGCGTGCCTTTGTTGTTTACCCAATAATCGAGGATTCGGAGAAGATGTCTGTGGAATCTGCGAAAAAGGGCTATGAAAATCTTTGCAAAAAATTCGGCAAAGATAATGTCGCATTTCTCCATGGAAGAATGCCAGAAGAACGCAAAGTCAAAACCTTTCAGGCTTTTTCAGATGGCAAGTTTAAGATACTCGCAGCAACCAGCGTTATAGAAGTGGGAATCGATATTCCCGAGGCGACGGTTATGCTCATAGAAGATGCCGATTTCTTCGGCCTCTCACAGCTTCATCAGCTTCGGGGAAGAATAGGCCGCGGCAAAAAAGAAGGATATTGCATTTTGATTACCAGGGCAAAACCCGAATCGGAATCATTCGAAAGGCTCAAGATGTTTGCTGAAACAGAAGACGGTTTCGAGATTTCGGAGATAGACCTCGAGTTAAGAGGCGAGGGCGAATTGCTGGGCAGGACACAAAGCGGAGTCAATTTCCTTCGATATGCAAAATGGCATGGTGAAGAAAATATGCTCGAAATAACAACAGAAGAGGCAAAAAAGCTCTTTGAGAAAGACTCCAATGAACTTCGTATATGGATGAAATATATTATTAAAAATTATGGGCTTCCCGATGGCGAAGGTAATCCATTCGAAAAAAACACGCCCGAAGCAGCTTTGTAAAAAAATATATGATCGGAAAGTAATTATGCCAAATGATAAAAATGAGCTTTTCCAGCTGGCCTATACCGATGAGTTAACCGGACTTTACAATAGGCGATATCTCAAAACAAATATCAGAGGCTATATCCAAAAGCTCAAGAAAAAGGATTTGCCGCTTTGCTTTATCATGCTGGATATCGATAAGTTCAAAGATGTGAATGATACTTATGGACACTATGCCGGCGATAATCTACTTAAAGGTTTTGGAATACTCCTTAAAAAACTCGCTGCCGGAAAAGCGGTGCCAATTCGATATGCCGGCGATGAATTTGTCGTTATAATCCCAACCTATGATAAAAAAGCCGGCAAGGTCTTTGCAGATAAAGTCATCGAAATCCTTAGCAAAAGCAAGCTGAAGATTACTGATGAGGACAAAATCAAAATTTCAACCAGTATTGGCATAGCATCCTTTCCAAAGGATGCTGACAATTTTACCGATTTGCTGCAATGTGCCGATGCGGCTCTTTACAAGGCCAAAGAAAACGGTAGGGCACAGGCTTTTGTCTATCCCGATGATAAGAGAATGCTATCATCGGATTTGCTATCTGCCATCTTTCCATTTAAGTCGCCTGTTGGAAGAGAAAAAGAGACCGATTATTTGCTAAATTATGTCCTTAGTGAAATTCCGGAATTTCCGGTTATTACCGGTGAGCTTGGTGCGGGTAAATCATATCTTCTTGAGTGGGCAGAAAGACGTGCCTATCTAGAGAATCTACAGGTTTTTAACATCACGGGATATTCATTTTGGAAGATGCAGCCTCTTGCAGCTCTTTTTTCCGGAATAGCTCATTATAGAGAAAAACATATTGGCCAATTTAAAGAGATTATCGAGTCGATGAAAAACGACCACGCCAGCCTTATCCTGGATAGATTGGAAATCGAAAAATCAGAAGAAGGCATCGATGCCGAGAAAATGGTCGCAGCTCCAACAGAATTTATGCTAAAATTACTCCAATCCGGTAAGACCATTCTGATTATCGATGATATGCAAAAACTCGATAATGATACAATTCGATTTATTAATTCTTTCTTGCATCAATTCCGTAAACAGCCCTGTTATCCGATTTTTGCCTATCAAATATCCCGTGCCGACCCTACCGGAATGATACCACTAATGAGTCAATTGCCACTGATTCAGAATCGAATAAAGCCGATTAACCTATCAAATTTCAAAAGAGAAGATATCGATTGTTTTATCGATGAGATAACTGGCGAACAAGAAGTTTTCAGTAAAGAGCAGAAGGATATTATATTCGAAAATAGCGATGGCAGGCCGCTTCTTGTTTCCGAGACCTTCAAACACCTACTAATATCGAAGAAACTTTACTATGATATAGATAGATGGGTACTACAAGACTTAGAAGAGCAAGACCTTAAAATGTCTCTGCATCATATTGCCAATTCCAAGATAGAGCTACTCGATAGCGAGACCCGTGATATTCTCACTAATGCCGCCATGATAGGCGAAAGCTTCGATATCAAGACACTTTCGGAATTGACCGATATCGAAGAGACAGAACTTCAGGAATTATTGCGCCAGGCAGAAGATATGCATATCATCACCGAAGCCGAAGGCCAAACAGGCGACTTCCGATTCGTAAATGTAATCGATATCAATGCTTTTACCGATAGAATATCGCAGAAAGAACAAAATAAGCTCCATCAGAAAATTGCCGAAATTCAGGAAAGATTCTATAAAGATGACAAATCGCGAGTACTGGGCCGATTGATGTTCCATCTTAATCAGGGAGCACACTGGCGACAGGCAGCGCAGCTTTTCAGGACTTCGGATACTTCTTACATCTCCGGCAAAGTATCCGACAAACAGCTTAATAAACTGCAGCAAAGAACATTAACACGCTCGATTGCAGAAGAAACGCCTCTGGATGACGAAGATTTGAAAAAAGCAGTACGCTCTGTTCGGAATCTCAAGATTGCGATCATGAATCTCAAACTTTATCCCAAATCTAATGAAAATGTAAAACGCTCGATCGAAAAGGTATATGACGACCTTCAGTATTTTTTCACCAAAACCGAGGGATTTACAATTTCTGCCACCCGCGACTCTCTAATCATCAATGGCTCTGAACCACCTCCAAAAGAAGTCGGGACGCTGGCCGAAGATATCTATGAGCTTTTCAACTCGATGAATCTAAAGGGAATTACATTTGTCCATAATATGACATATAAAGAGCTACTCGGTTTTCTTGAAATCCTTACCATCGGAAAAGACGAAAAGCTAAACTGGGACCAAAAACTGGAAGAGAAGAATATCGAGAATATTCTTCCCGATAGAAAAGTCTATGTCGCAGTTGGCGAGCACAGGATAGTAATGAGCCAGGATGAAAAAATCGTGGTCGGCAAAGGCGAAAAGTCCGAAGGCGCAGAAGTAGATCCAGAGAAATCAGCAGCACTCATGGAAGACTATCGCGGACTAATCGATGATTTCAAAAAGGAATCTAAAAAGCTTTTGGAAAAGCTGAAAAACTCAGGCCTTAAATCAGACGATATTGTTAAACTTCAATCGGTTATGGAGCTAATTAGCAAAAAAGACAGCCTATCTCAACAGGAAAAACCGAATTCTGGTGCGGATTTACCAGTTCAAAACCAGCTACCTGTTAAGCAGGAGCAGGAAAAAATCCAACCGGACCACAAAACAGATCAGATGAGTGCCGAAGATATCCAAAGCCTACTTTTCGACCTCGCCAGCAATGATCAGGATACAAGAGCTATGGCTCTGGCAAGGCTCGCCAAACTCGACAAAAAGTTGCCACTTATAATTTTCAATTATATTAGTTCAACGAATAATCTAAAAGCCAATAGAAGGGCAGCATATCTGATAAAAACTCAGGGCGATAATGCTATTCGCGCTTTTCTCAATTTTATTCGGCCAGGTACTCCCATAAAGAAATTCCAGGCTATTATAAACATACTCGATGTATTTGCCGAAAGCGAGAGCCTTTATCGGAAAATCAAAGAGTTGGTCCCCTTTGTCGATACACACTATCTTACGATGCTACAAATTCTTGTTAAAAAGCTACCGGCAGAAAAAACGCAAAATCTTACGGCCTATATTTTCGAAACATCTAATGATGAAGCCCGTATTCATATGCTTAGAACACCAGAATTTCTGAAGCAAAGAGGGCTTTCTGTTTATATCAAGCCCTGGCTCGAGAAGCCGCCTGTTTTCGGAAAGCCTGTTCCGCCCCATCTTATGCTCGATGCTGCAAGAGCCGCCGGTGAATTACCGGATGCAGACGATGAGATGATTGATATGCTGAAAAATCTTGTAAAACCATCCGGATTTTTATCCTTTAGAAGTAAAGTACCAGAAAAAATCAGGACTGCGGCACTTTGGTCTCTTACCAGACTCGGGCCAAAGGATTTGCCCGAACTAATGAAAAAACTTATTAAGGATAAAAATAGAACAATAGCTGTGCAGGCCAAGAAATATCTAAATAATAAATTTTAATATCAAAAGGAGTCTTAGTGTTTAGACTAAATTGTAAGATATTAAATAGAGAAATGTCGATGACCAAAGATGCATTATTTCCACAATGGGCGCTTGATAAATTCGATATAATCGGCGACTCGATTGTGGCTTTCAAAGGCCCATTTGATATGACCGAAGAAGAATTCTACAATCTCTCGGAAAAAAGGCCGGGAGAGCTCAAGCTTTCTGGGAAGGAAATGTTGCATTTTATCATCGAACATTTCAATAATAAAATCAGCTTATCTGTATATCGGCAGTATTTGTTGGTTAGTATTGTCGAGGAAAAGCTTGTTAGAAGAAAGACAAAAGTTGGTATAATTCGCTGGGGCGAAGATATTTACGATGAGGATAAAATTCTATCTGTCTCTGTGATAACTGCAAATGCAGTCTCAACAAAAATCCATCTCGGCCTTTTTATCGAAGATGACGAAGATAACGGCATCCGCGGGCTAAAACATTTCGATATATTACCCGAAGAATTCGCTGAAATCGCCGTCAGCCAATATCGCGCAGAATTCAAGAGATTAGCAGATAAAACAAGTACAATAAGGATACTTAGTCAAAATGAATAAAAAAAAAGATATTATACGCGAAGGCATACCAGAATCCGAGTTATTTGGAAAATTAGTCGCCATGCTCCATGTCGCAATGGCAGACCAAATGGGAATGGTGGAAAACCCGGTTACAGGCAAAAGACGCGAGCCGAATATACAGATGGCAGGAGAAACATTGGCAATGCTGGAGCTACTCCGAAAAAGAATGAATCTCGAGCCGGATGAAGTCATGGTCCTTGACAATGTACTTAATGACCTTAGAATGCGTTATACCGCTCTTGTCGATAAAATGTTATATGAGGATAATAAAGAGTAAACAGCAATCGATATAAGTTAGATCTGTTCCTGCAAATTTTTTATCTATCCAATAAAATTGCTTGACAAGCTATCAAATCCTAATATATTGATATTAGGATTTTGCGATATGATGGTCGAATTAGGTAAGTTATAGACGTAAAAGAAGCAAATAAAATATTGAAATTTACAAGATATTTGTAAATCTCTTGCTATTTTGTTAAAATTTAGTAAATTCAAAAGTTCTGTTTTGAGAAGTTATCTAAGCTGATGGACTTTTGAATTTGTTTTGAAATGACCAAATTTTATCTTTCAAATGAATCATAAATGAACAGACGTGTCATTCAAACAAACAAAGGAGGTTTTGATGGGTAAGATTGCGATTTCGGTCAATGGAACCGAGCATAAGAATCTTTATCCGCCCTTCATCATCGGTGCATCAGCAATAGCTTCCGGTGATGATTTGATTTATTATTTCAATCCGGAGGCTGCTCCGGCTCTGAAAAAGGGAGTCTTCGAAGATGTCAAGGGCGAAGGGTATCCTGACCTTATCGATCTTGTCGAGGGCGTACAGCTTCTTGGTGGGAGGATCCTGATGTGCGAGCTTGGCCTCGAAGTACACAAAATCAAAAAAGAGGAGCTGAGAGATGGCGTCGAAATTGTCGGAGCGACTACATTTGTGGCCGAAATTTCAGACGCAACGCTTTCGTTCTCTTTCTAAATGCCTGAAAGGTGATGGTCAAATGAATAAAAACGAAATTGAAAGACTTTCAGAAATCTTTAAAGCACTCGGTAATAAGTGGCGTTTGCAGATGGTTCTTGGTATCTATGAAGACGAATGCAATGTATCAAGAATTGTCGAAAAGCTAGGCCTTCCCCAATCTACTGTATCACAGCATCTGAGCGTGCTTCGCTCAAGAGGAATAATTACTGGAAGAAGAGAAGGCAAAAGAGTCTGTTATAAAGTTACCGATGAGACCGTCATCTGCATGATAAAGGCATTAAAAAAAGAAAGCTAAACACCGTTATATAGCAAACTTCTTTATGGAGTGAGCTTTATTTTTTTGGGTCATATATCGTATTATCAACATGTAAGGATATAGTGATATTGCGATACCAAAAAGACAGTAATTAATAAAATAATTTAATTCTAAAATTGGAGGAATCATGGATTATGATCATCAGCTCAACGCTACAGGACTTTCCTGCCCAATGCCTATACTCAAGCTCGCAAAAGCAATGAAAGGCCTCAAATCCGGAGAAGTTCTCGAGATGAAGGGGACAGACCCCGGCTCAAAAACCGATGTACCCAAATGGTGCGATAAGACTGGCAATGAATTCTTAGAGACAAAAGAAGAAGATGGCGTAAATATTTTTTATATCAAAAAGAAGTAGTTCGGGCGTAAGCCTTATTAGAAAGGGGTTTTATGTCAGAACAGACAGATAGCGCATTAAAGCAGCTATGGAAATCATTATTTGGACATTCCTGGCCGGTGTATATCGGCGGAATAATTCTCGCAACATTGAATATTCTGTTATTCATTGTATATAAACCCTGGGGCGGTACAGGCACTTATATTAGCTGGGGCCAGAATTTCTATAAGATATTTGGTATGTATAAAGATTCTCCCGGCATTTTCGGCCATATGTATGGCCTTTTGGGAGTTGTGACCGTTCTTGGAGCATTTGTCGCTGCGCTTTTCTCGAAGGAATTTGCTATTCGTATTCCGCCTATTGGCGAGCTTTTTAAGGGCTTCCTTGGCGGGATATTGATGGCTATCGGTTGCACTATCGGGCTTGGTTGCACCGTTGGCGGCTTTCTGAGCGGATGGCCGGCAATGTCTGCTGGAGGAGTTATACTTGTCCTGGGTTTCGTGCTTGGGACTTGGATTGCACTCAAATACCTGCTATGGGAAATGGAACATCTACCCAAAATGAGCATGGGCAAAAGCTTCAACTGGCTAAGTTCAAAGAAAAAAAGCAAATTGCAGCCAATTATTGGATGGATTGTTACTTTGGCCGTCCTTATCGGCGGTTCGATTATTTACAAAGAAAAGTATGCATTTACATGGTTTCTGATTCTTGGCTTTATTATCGGCCTTGTTCTTCAGAAATCGAGGTTTTGTATAGTCAGGGCATTTCGTGAGCCTTTTATGACAGGCGAGTCGGAAGCACCCATCGGTGTTATGGCAGCGATAATTGTAACATTACTTGGCTTTACTGTAATCAAATATATGGGAGTAGGCGCATCGACGCTCGGCGGTGCAAGGATTCTTGCAATGACATGGGTCAGCGCAAATTTCTGGCTGAATGCACTCATCGGCGGAACAATATTCGGCTTTGGAATGACTATTGCCGGCGGATGTGCTGTTGGTTGCCTATGGCGTGTCGGCGAAGGACAGGTCAAGCTATGGATGGCGGCGATTGGATTTCTTTTAATGGCGCCGATTTCACAGCAATATATCGCAGCTCCTTTTCTTAGGATACTGCCCGAAAGCACTCAGAAAGCGATATTCCTGCCAGATGTAATCGGCTATGCCGGCGGCGTGCTCTTAATCGCATTTATTATTCTATTATGGTATATCTTTGTTAAATGGAATGAAAGAACCGGAAAATTTACGGCATTATAAGGAGAAATGATGAAACTAAAATTTACTGGAGCTCTCCTTCTCGCATCGATGCTATTTATTGGATGCAGCGGCTCGGGCCTGGAAGATGGCAGGCATCCTGATGAATATGAATCTGTCACCGAAATGGTCAATGAGGCCAGAATAGGAATCGAGGAGATAACTGCCGATGAGCTACGCAAAAAGCTCGATGCCAATGAAGAAATATTCCTTGTCGATGTAAGGACACAATCGGAATACGATGAAGACTATATCGGCATGGCGATAAATATCCCTCGTGGAATACTCGAATTCAATATCGGCATTCAGGAATATTGGGATCGCTGGGCAATGTATGCACCGCAAAAGGATTCCGAGATTATCATTTATTGCAAAAAAGGAGACAGAAGTGCACTCGCTGCCGATGCAATCAAAAAACTCGGCTATAAAAATGTTAAAAACTTAAGAGGCGGATGGCTTGTGTGGAAACATGGGCCAGATGCACTCGAAATGGAAGAAGCAAAAGCATCCGGCGGAGGATGCGGTTGATATACGCCTGTTTTAGACAAAGTAAATGGGATCTTTTTAAGTTTTTTAATTAAGAAGGAGTAGAAGGATGAAAAGAAATAAACTATTCACGATCTTTGTGGGGCTGATGGTCGTTTTTGCGCTATTTGTAGGATGTAAAGGCGATGATGATGACGATGATGACGATGTATCAGCATATGAGGCGATGACATCATATATGACAGATAGCAATCTCGACCTGCCTGATATTTTGGATGGCTGGATAATTGCCGCCGATGCTGTTCAGGGCGATGAAGATAACTATTATATCATGGATATTCGTGCAGATTCAGTCTATCAGCGCGGACATTTAGAAGGTGCTATGCTATCGAGCCTGGGAACTATTCTCGATGATGCGCCCGGCATGGATAAACCTATTCTCGTGGTCTGCTATACTGGACAAATTGCTGCACATGCGGTTGTTGCGCTAAGGCTTTCGGGTTATGCCGATGCTAAAGTGCTAAAATTCGGTATGAGTTCATGGAATGCCGATTTCGATAAATGGACACCTAATACCGGCGATATCGCAATAGGCCATACAAATTGGACAATGGACGCAACAGCCGGCCTCGAAATGTATTCAGAACCAACGATTACATCTTCGTCAATAGATGGCGCTGCCATTCTCGATGAAAGAATCGATGCTATGCTTGCTGGCGGTTTCAAAGCCGTAGCAAGTTCTGAAGTACTCGAAAACCCAGGCAACTACCACATCAATAATTACTGGACACAGTCAGATGTCGATCATTATGGGCATATTGTTGGCGCAATTCGTGTCAAAGAAGACCTGACTCTTTCGGCTGGCGGCTTCGAAAACCTTAATCCACACGAAACCGTCGTAACATATTGCTGGACAGGCCAGACATCTTCGATGGTTACTGCATACCTTACAATACTAGGCTATGATGCAAAAAGCCTGAAATTTGGCGTCAATAGCATGATACATTCAGAGCTTGAGTCCCATAAGTGGACATCCTCTGCCGACTATGATTACGTATCCGGCGGTTCGATTTAAATACCTCAACTCTGGAGCAATCGGGCTAATAAGTACCTCCTAATACTTTGCCCGATTGCTCTACCGAAATGGAGAATTTGATGAAAAGAATCTTTCCAATATTAATTATAATTATACTTGCTTCTTCGGCTTTACCGCAGGGTTGCATGAGCGGTGGCAGCGAAGAAGGCGCACAGATAAAAGGCTATATACAGCCACAATTCGAATTCGGAATGTACGATGACCCGGATACCGATGACAGCGAAAATACATCTTCATTTACATTCAATAGAGCAAGATTGGGCGTTGTGGGAAGTATTCCTTATGATGTCAGCTACTATTTCTTTATGGAATTTAGCGATTTCCAGGATGGGCCTTATCTTTTGGATGCTTTCGTAACATATACAAGGCTGGATCCCTGGGCGAGGATTTCTTTGGGTCAGTTCAAAGCGCCATATAGCATGGAATTCAATACGCCGTGCCAGGCTCTTTATACTATCAAACGCTCATTAGGGACTAATAATCTGACCAATCCTGCACGAGATATCGGGCTTTTTATCGATGGCCATTATGAAGACTATGTAAAATATACATTCGCTGTCCTAAATGGCGCAGGCAAAAATGAAGCCGATGTAAATATGAATAAAGATATCGCTGGCCGGGTAGTGGTTACACCGATCGAATATGTATCTCTCGGGAGTTCATTTCGAATGGGTAAAAGGCCACCTGCTGAAAGCGGCGTAGAAGACGAAGACGAAATCACCAGATTTGGCGGCGAAATCGAGCTTCGATATGATGATATAAAAATCCAGGGAGAATATCTTATGGGCAATGACAAAGGCTCTTATACAACCGGCGGCGGTTGCGGCGGGCCTGTCGAAGTCCATACAGGAGATATCGAAAGATCCGGCGTGATGGCAATGGCAATGTATACGACGCCATGGAATCTTCAGCCAGTCATAAAATACGAAAGCTATGACGGAGGCGATGCCGCTACACATGGCGTAGAACAGATAACTACTTTTGGCATTAATTATTTTATAAATGATTGGTCGAGAGTGCAATTAAATTACCTTTACAAGGCAGAAGAAATCGATGAATATCCAAATGATGAAGTTCTTTTGCAATTTCAGGCGATGTGGTAAAATGCTTTTGAACAGGTTAGTTGACACGGGCCTGCTTTGCGGGCTTACTGCTCAAGTTTCCAGGATTCTTTAGCTTTGGAGATACTTAATTTATAAAAGGAGAAATATGAGAAAAGTATTAATAATCTCGGCATTTATTGCCCTTATGATTGCTTCGAGTCTTTTTGGCAGCCTTATTACTGCCAAAGAACTCGATGGAATGGACGATGTAACAATAGTATCGACTCGTTCGCCCAAAGACTATAAGATGGTACATATCGAAAGTGCGATCAATGTCTATCACAAAGGCCTCTATCAGGATGGCGAGATAAAAGGCCTTCTGAAAAGCCCGAATGAGCTAGCGACAATTCTCGGCGAAAAAGGCCTGACAAGAGATACAAAAGTCGTGATTTATGATGTCGGCGATATGAAATTCGCTGGAAGGTTATATTGGATTTTCAAATTTCTGGGTATGAAAGATGTTCATATACTGGATGGCGGAATGAAAGCATGGCGAAAAGCAAGAAAACCAGTCAGCCGCGATGCTGTCGCTACCGAGCCAGCGACATTTACTACTGCTTGCAAGTATGATATTCTCGCAAGTACAGACTATGTCAAAGACAATAAAGCAAGTGCCGTTCTTGTGGATGTCCGCTCAAGGGATGAATTCGATGGCAAAACAGGAGAGGTCAAGCAGAAAGGCCATATCGAAGGCGCAAAACATCTTCATTTCGAAGAGCTGATAAATGATGACGGCACTATGAAATCAAAGGCCGATATTCAGAAGATATTCGATGGCGTGGGCGCATCGAAGGGCAAAGAAATTATCCTATACTGTGAAACCAGTGTAAGAACTGGAATTGTATATTTCGCACTGGCCGAACTTCTCGGCTATAACAATGTAAAAGTCTATGATGGCGCACTTTATGAATGGGAAGCGAAAGGTAATTCTGTTGTAAAATAGTTTCCCTATTAGAAAACGAAACCGCCAGCCCACTCCTTTGAAGAAAATGGCTCCTTCGAAGAACCGGAAAAAGGCGGTTTCGTCAATTTATGTTCTTAACAGGCAGGATCTATCATAAATAAGAACCCTTCAGCCTGCTTTGCAGACAGCCCCTATCACATCGATTCTGTTTTATCGTACTGTAAACTTTTCTATTTGCATAATATTAAGCAAGTTATAGTTTTGTAACCTTTAACCTAATTGGGTTATATACAGTAGCTAAATAGACAAGCCCATTACTCTCGATGCCAAAGCTCCAATCCCAATATCATCTATATCAAAGATCCAATCCACCCTCGCTACAAAGCTCTGCTTTGTAGCGCAAGCTTTTCCGAAGCTCCTCTTCGATTCTTTCTAAAGCCTAAGAGAAGCGGTGCTTCAAAGGTTTTTTACGTTGAGAAGCAGAGCTTTTCTACGAGGATAAAAGTCGAGATTGTTTACTTTACATAAATTTAACACTGAATGTGGGTATATATAATTCAACGGCATTACTGAAATTATAGCCGAGAACTATGACAAGGCGGAACAGCGCATTGTCTAAGTAACATGCTATATTTATTTGATATAAAAAACCCGGCTATGTTGACCGGATTCAGTATTTCTGATGATATAAATTCCCGAATATACATTATCACCGGGCCGCCAAATATTTTCGCCATTTAAGGTATCTATAATATTGCCGGTAATATCGTATATTTGATATTTACCCGGTTTGCTGCCGATTCGACAGGCTGAATTGAAGGGATTCGGAAAAACATATATCGACTTATTATCAGGTAATGGCTGGCCTTCACTAATGCTTAGTGGATTGTAGATTTCACATCGAACAGGCAGATGATCAGAGGCATGGTAAAGAGCATCTATGAAATCTTCATCGCCGCTTATGGGATACTCATTTATAGAAATATTAAAATGCCTTCCATCATTTCCGATAGCCTCATAAGTCTCATCGAGAAACTCGACTCCAGCATCGTCCATAAAATTAGGCGATAGCAGGATGAAATCGAATCTATCATCGAGTCCTCCGGTGGAGCCGCCAAAGAAATTATCGGTTCTTGTGGATTGGGTATGAATCCATGCTAAGGACTCATTATTATGCCATTCGGAATCATTGTCCAATGGGTCTATGAAACCACCATGTCCGGGGCTTGTAAGCTCTTCATAGGCTCTTTCTGAGCCGCCGTAAAGATTAAGGTCGGCGCAGAGAATATAAAAGGCATCCTCTGGCAAATTGTCCTGGATATATTCTCGAAGCTCCCTCGCCTCGCGATATCTTTGCCTTTCATTCGAAGAGCCGGAAGATGCCTTAAGGTGAGCCGAGAAAATATAAAATACAGCATCGCCTTCGTGAATCTCGTAACCATTGATATCCCGAAGCTCTGTATCGATTGTAAACTGGCCTTCGAGGCTAAACATGCTGGAGCGATAATAGAGCATATTATCCGTATCTGGCCCGTCTAAAAATTCTGACATCTGATAGTCATCATGTGCCAACTGAAGCTTCTCGAGAAGGAATTCTGCACCTTCTTCATCGAATATCTCCTGTGTTACCAAAATATCTGGAGCGATATGAGTTAGCGCTGTCTCGATATATTCTTCTCTCTCATCCACCCATGTATCATAAATTCCGGATATATTAAGCAAATTGTATTGAACAAGCGAAAATCCATATCCGATATGGATAATTAATACCAAAATCAATATGTATTTTAACCTATACCTTTTCATATTCTTGAATATAGCTTTTTTTAGAATTTACGCAAGTCCTGATAAAATAATGCAAGTTTTGACTTAAATAGTTTCCTATGGAAGCTGCACATAACAGAAATCAACATTGGTTGAGCAGGTGAATTTATCCGCCATGTCGAAACCACATCATAAATTATAAGGATAACTCCTGATGCCTGTTTTTGTAGTATAACTAGATCAAATTGCCGAATTTATTCGCTGCATCGATGGCATCTTTTGCATAGGTATTCGCTCCAATTTTTTCCGCGAAATCGCTATCCACACATGCACCGCCAATAACGATGGGCAAATCGGGATATTTCTGTTTTACCTTTTTACAGATATTTTCCATAGCCGGCATTGTAGTTGTCATAAGGGCGGAAAGGCCGATACCATCCGGTTTTTCATCTGCGATCGCATCCATAATCCTGTCGGCACCAATGCTTTTGCCAAGGTCGATGATCAAAAAGCCATAACTGGAAAGCACCGTTGCGACAAGGTTTTTGCCGATATCATGAATATCGCCCTCCACAGTGGCAAGTATGATCTTAGCTTTCTTATTTTTGCGATTTTCCTTGAGATGCGGTTCGAGAAAGTCCATACAGAACTTGACAGTCTCAGCGGCAGAAATCACAACGGGAAGGAAAACCTCTTTTTTTTCGAATTTATCGCCGACTTGCCTGATGGCAGGAATTAGTTTTTTGTTCACGATATCCAGAGCTGGCATATCATTTAATAGGTTTTCCAGCTTTTTTTGTGCACTTTCTTTTTCGCCTCTTTGGATATCATCAAAAAGTGTAGTCTCGATATTGTTTTCATCATCGCTTTTTTTGAAATTAGCGAAAAATTCGATATATTCTTTGGAATTATCGTCTTTGCCACGTATGAGGTTGCTGGCATGTACAATTTCTGAAGTAAGATTAGCAGTTGGATCTGCGATCGCCGAATCGATGCCGCCGGCTATTAGATGTTCCAGAAATGCTGCATTTAGACGTTCTCGCGCAGGAAGGCCATAGGAAATATTCGATACGCCAGCAGTGGTATAGAATCCTTCATCACGATATAAAGCGAGTGTTTCCATGGCGATTTTGCCATATTTGGAATTGCTTCCTATGGGAAGAATAAGGACATCGAAAAGAATGCGGCTTTTGTCGATTCCAAATTCATTGGCCCTTTTCAGGATATTTTTTGCAAGGTATAATCTACCGGCGGCATTTTTGGGAATGCCGTCCTCGTCCAGAGGCAATGCTACGAAATTAGCGCCATATTTGGCAATAAGTGGCAGAAGCTCATCGAGGTCATTCTTCTTAGCAGTTATTGAATTTAGGACAGCACGGCCATGATATTCCATAAATGCTGGCTCGAGTGCATCTCTATCGGCCGAGTCGATAAAAATGGGAATCTTCAGGATATTGCCGAGATTGCGAACAGCACGTTTTAATAGCGGATGTTCTTCCATCTTTGGAACCGATATATTAACATCGATAGCATCTGCATTTGCCGATTCCTGGCGAAGGCCTTCATGGCGGAGCCTGGTTAGCTTGCCATCTCGAAGCTGGGCTTTGAGCTTCTTTTTGCCTGCAGGATTGATTCTTTCACCGATAATTCTGATTCTCCCATCACCGAAGCGAGCATAATCTGTCCTACTGGAGATTTCGAAATACTTTGCACTGCGCTCTGTGGGCTTTTCGATGCTCTGGATCGACTTTGCAATGCTTCTGATATGCTCTGGCGTAGTTCCGCAGCATCCACCAACGAACCTTGCGCCGGCTTTGATATTCCTAAGAGCGATCCTGGCAGAGTCATCCGGGCTTGCCGGAAAAACTGTGCAGCCATTTTGTATACAAGGAATTCCGGCATTCGGTTCTGCTAGAATTGGGAGATGCGAATGTTCAGCAATCTGCGTAATAGCATCAGGATAGTCATTCGGCGTCTTACCGCAATTGACTCCCAGGGCAATCGGCCCAAGATGCGACATCGTAATTGCAAATGCAGCTGCAGAAGTGCCCGTAACTGCCCTGCCATCGTCATCCAGAGACATATTGGCGATAAATGGCAATCCAGATTCAGAAGCTGCAAGGGCTGCGGCGCGAAGTTCTGCTATATCGGTAAAGGTCTCCAGAATAAGCAAGTCTGCACCAGCTTTTTTTAGTATTTTTGCCTGTTGAAGGAATACTCGATACGCATCATCGAATTCTAATATGCCAAGCGGCTGCACAAGGGCGCCGGTAGGCCCGATCGAACCCGCAATGGCAATAGCCGGATTGGCTGCATCTCTTGCAATCTCGATCGCTTTTGTATTTATCATTTCGATTTTATCTTCCAGGCCATAGTCGCCAAGCTTTAATCGATTTCCGCCGAAGGTATTGCTTGTTATGAAGTCAACACCGGCTTCGGCAAAACTGCGGTGTACTTGCTTGACTTTTTCAGGATTTTCGATATTCCATTGCTCGGGAGGATAGCCCTTTGGAAGCCCGAGCGATTGAAGATTAGTACCGATTGCGCCATCAAAAAGCAAAATTCTGTTTTCTTCTAATTTACCATTTAATATATTCATAATATCCTTTCTAATTATTTACTATTATAAAATTTATTACAATTTTGTGATTTAGCAAGTTTCATCTGCTATCAAATATATCTAAAATATCTTGTAATTAATTGACATTCAATATAAAGCTTCTAAGTTGATCGTATACTATAAAAAAAATATCGTGAATAAAAGATTCAACAGCCAGCAAAATAGAATTTGGTAAAGAGATTTTCAGCAAAGGTATCCCGGAACCTCGGTATAGCTTAGCACTATGCTTTTAGTGATTATGTATTATATGTAAACATGGTTTACATAGAGCAGAGCAGTTGAGAATCGGATTTACTTCCCCTATGCAAGGAGCGTTGAGACTTTCTTGCAAGTGTCAGGGGATGCGGCTTTGCTGAGCAAGCCAAGAATGGGCAGCCATATGACTGCCCATTTGCAAATTTTATGGTGAGTATTATTAATCTACATTATTGTGTTTATTATATTTGTTCTGCTGGTCAGAACTCATAGATGGAACCCAGGATTCCTTCCAATTTTCAACTGGAATATGGTCTATCCAATCTGGACGATATTCTTCAGGTACTTCATCGATAGTATTATAGAGATTATGATCATTCCATGCAGCAGGAACATCGAGCATTCGATAATTTTCATATCCTTTTCTTTTAGCCACGATACGGAAATCAAAACTCGAACCATCCTTCGCATCCGGTGCATTGAGAATAAATCTATCCTGTTGCTTCTCGACCCACCAATCTCCCAGGCGAGCATTCGGAGTGATGAAAACCTTCATGGGATGTTCTTCATTGATTGTAACAGTCATAAGAAAATCATCAGCAATATCTACAATAGCCATTCCAGAAACAATCTCGGCACTTCCAAAGTCTTCGAACCAAATCTCCGGTGATTCCTGACAATAAACAGCCTTCGGGCCTTCTTCTGTCGCAATTATTGCACTTTTTGTACCGGAGCCGGCAATATTGCCTGAAGAATAAACACCGAAAGTGCTCTGTGAACCGCTATCTTCTTCTCTACTACGACGGAGAGCCGTGGGATAAATACCTCCAACGAAATATCCACCATAAATTGGACTGGCCGAACCCCCACCATAGCCATAAACTCCGTAAACACTACTACCGTCAGAATCTGAATTAGTTGCATAAGAATAGCTAGCATATCTTGAACCAGAACCTGCCATACCTGCTCTATTGTATGAGCCACGCCAGCCACCTTCAAAACGTCCTCCATAACCATAATATGCTCTGTTGTTGCAATCACCATAAACGCCATAATCATCGTAGGTGCTTGTATTTTCGCCGTAAACGGCGCGATCGTCTGAAGCCTCTACATGAAGCATGTGGGAAGGGTCTGAATGCCCTATTGCAACTTTGCCATCCGGCATTATTACAAGCCTGTCTGCACCATTCCAGAATATAAATTGATTATCGCTAACTTCAGAATTATACAAATTCCATTGATCCGATGGTGAAGAAAACTCCAATCTTGGATTGCTGGATGTACTTGTTGTAGTGATTCTAAGATTTGTATGGCCGGATGAGCTGACCTCCAGTTCGTCATCTGGACTCGATGTGCCAATTCCAACTTTATCGGTTGTATTGTAAACAACCCCGCTGCCTTCGGTCCAGTCAGAATCTGTTCCGCCGGATGCTGCTTCCCAGTGGGCATTTGTACCATCGCTGGTTAATACATAGCCATCGGAGCCTGTACTACCGCCGATTTCAAGTGACAAGTCGGATGCATGAATCAGCATATCATCATCGGTTGGCTCTTCTATATATACAAAATTGCCATCGCCGAAATTGAGCCTTCCACCATAACCAAGTCCGCCGCCATCCGGGCCGATAAGGCGCAATGTATTATCATCTGTGCTTTGTACTGTAAGGCTATGTGTTGAGGATGTTGCACCAATAGCCACATCATCGGTATTATTGTATACAATACCCGATTCAATTGTCCAGTCGTCATCGGCGCCGCTTGTTCCGGTTTCATCTTCCTGCCACTCCATCGATGAACCATTCCATGCAAGAACATAATTTGTCGTTGGTGAATTAGAGATATTCAAATCGCTTTCGGAAACAGTGCCATCGACAATCATGCTGGATGTAATGGAATTGGCCTGGCCTTCTTCAACATAAAGGCCATCTGTATATGTCTCATCGAGATTGACAGTAACCGTGCCGGATGTGCCGCCACCAGTTAGTCCAGTACCCGCTGTAACTTCAGAGATATATCTTCCATCGGTATATGTAACATCGAGCTGGACTGTAACGTCGCCGGAAGTTCCGCCGCCGGTAAGGCCTGTGCTTGTATTGACTGCTGTGATGTCGCCTTCGCCACCAGAGCCGGTTTCGTCATTTGCCCAACCTAAAGTCCCGCTGGAATATTTGAGAATCATACCATCGGATGCACCGGCTGTGCTGATTTTAGGTATCGTAACTGCACCATTTGCGATCTCACTTTCGCCGACTGCACCATTGGCTATTTCGCTTGAGCCTACTGCATCTGCTGCAATCTCGCTGGCAGTAACTGCACCTGCTGATATATGCGATGCTACAATTGCATCATTTGTTATGTGAGAACCATTGACAGCATCGGTAGCAATCTTGGCGCCTGTTATTCCGCCATCTTTCACACGGAGATTGTCGGTGCCATCGATTTCAATCGTGGCATCATCTACATTGACAGAAACATCTGTCGAGCTGACACTCAAACCATCGCCATCGCCGACATTAAATGTGCCTGTAGGCGATTCATTAAGGCCATTGCCTGCGATAACTGTGGTTCCAGAACCGCCATCGTCTGTGCCATCTGCGAAACCATCGGGAACACCGGTTAGATTGTCCCAATGGACAAGATTGCTTCCAGTATTTGGGCCATCGCCATCGCTTGTATTAAGTTGTGTCTGGGTATAATATTGCGAATCATGGTGATGCTGAGCAGTAGCGTCATCGGCATCGCCTTCGCCCAGTGTCAAAGCTTCGTACTGCGCATTTGTCATGTGGTAATATTCGGAAGTTGCGCCGCCCTGTAGGCCTGTCATGTCATTATGAGCATGGCTATGAGTTACGGGAGCGAAATTGTCATCGGCATATTGCTTATTGACAGCATCGTTTGCCCCAGAAGGTGCTCCAAGAGAAACGATAACCTGGTCATTCATATCCAGATAGCCGAAACCGCCTTCGCAGAATGAAGCATTACCATTTGCCGAAATATTGCCCGTAAGGTCTATATTCCCAGCGACTGCAAGATCTTCTCCGATATTAACATCGGGGTCGGAAGCATCGCCATCGAAAATCGAGCCAGAAATGTAAAGATTTCCGGATTCAATGATATTGACATCTCCCGAGAAATGTCCGGCATAATTATCTGTGCCGTCATTGTATCCGAGTGCGCCCCATACTCCGGTAGCATCGCCGCGCACAGATGCCTGCCCGCCTGTCAGGCTGGATGAAGCATCTGCATGAATACGGCCTTCATCATAGACCAAAAACATATTACCTGGCGAATCGCCAACCGGGTCTGGATAGCTATAGCCGGTTGCATCTGTCCAGATACCATCACCAGTTCCGCTGCCGGATGCTGGCTGCCATTCCATACCCAATTCTGTGATAGTTAAGACATCGCCTTCTGTGCCCTCATCGCCATCTAAATTGATACGGCTATTGCCGCCCAGAAAAATATCATCCCAGCGATAATCGGCATGTCCGAGGTCCTGTGCAGGATTAACGGGAACGATATTGTCATTGAAAGCCACACGTCCGCCATATCCACCGGCATCGCTATTGTTGATATAATGACCATTAAGGTCGAGATTAGACATAAGGTCTATATTGTCATCGGTGCCCTCTGCGCCGATTTGGTCAGCAACAAGAATGTGGCCATCGGTAACTGTGAGATTATCATCGATTTCAACGATATCGTCTGTATCATCGACAATAGCAGTTCCGCCTGTCGAATTGCCTTCGAGAAGGACATTTTCGAGAGACATTCCGCCGGTTACATTATCGGCATATTTTGCGCGGAATGCATAGCCTTCGGCAGTAATAGGGCTTCTGGGACTCATCGCATCGCCATCGACTACGATCTCCAGGTAGTATTCTCCATCGAAATCGAGCGTAATCGGCGAGCTTTCACCCAAAACAACGCTAAACAGCCCCTTTTGGACTGTTACAGCAGAATGCGCCTCTGTCCAAAGAGCACTTCCGCCTGTTTCAACATCATAAATGTTAAAGGTAATATCAAGGGCATCATTAATACCGATTCCACTGACATCTGTTAATTTTCCCTGATAGGTCAATTTTTCGTTGATTGTTCCGAAAGAAATGGACACAATCAAAAGGATCAATAAAACAATCCTCTTTGTCAACATACACACCTCCATTTTTGTATTTTCTCTTCGAATAATAATATAAATAAAAAGAACTATAATGTCCATACTTTTATATATAATCCTGTCTTAAGGAAATACAAAACAATTAATATAGCTTTCAGAAAAACATAATAAAAAACTTTTTATTGACTTTTCCAATGCATTCAATAACATTTATAGATACAGAACGATGTAGAAAAACAAAAATTGTATTTAATCCTAATTATTCGATAATGACGGGAGAAGAGCATGAAGATTCATGAGTATCAAGCCAAAGAGATTCTTAGGAATTATGGGATACCAATTCAGGTTCATCGTCTTTGCACAACAGCGGATGAATGCGTTGCAGCATTTCGCGATTTCGATGGTATGTCAGTCATAAAAGCACAGGTGCTAACCGGCGGAAGAGGCAAAGCCGGCGGCGTGAAGTTGGCTAAAACTGTCGAAGAGGCACGCGATGCAGCAGAAGCCATTCTCGGCATGGATATAAAAGGCCTTAAGGTGGAAAAAATCCTCACATGCAAAGCAGTCGATATAGAAAAGGAATTCTATTTTGGATTTGTAAATGATAGGAATACCAAATCGATAACCCTTATGGCCAGCGCAGAAGGCGGCGTAGAAATCGAAGAGGTCGCCAAAACGGCGCCGGAGAAAATCATTAAAATACCAATAGATATCGAATTTGGTCTTTTGGAATTTCAGGCAAGAAATATTGCGCTGGAGCTGATGGGCGATATGAAATATGCCAAACAAGCAGCGCCAATTTTCAAGGCATTATATAAGGCCTATGTCGAAAATGATTGCACACTGGCCGAGATAAATCCCCTTGTAATTACCGATAATGGCAAGGTTTTGGCACTGGATGCCAAAATCAATTTCGATGATAATGCACTCTACCGACATTCGCAGTTCGAAAAGCTCCGCGACCCTACTCCGGATGAACGTACCGAGCTTCTGGCAAAAAGCAAAGGCCTGTCTTTTATCAAGCTCGATGGTAATATCGGTTGCATGGTAAATGGCGCCGGACTTGCAATGGCGACAATGGATATGATAAAGCTCTATGGCGGCGAACCTGCCAATTTCCTCGACATCGGCGGAAGCTCAAATCCACAGAAAGTGATCGATGCAATGGATATTCTTCTCAAAGACGACAATGTCAAGGTCGTGATGATAAATATCTTCGGTGGAATAACACGCTGCGATGATGTCGCAAAAGGCCTGCTGAAGGCGATGGACGAGATAAATGTCGATGTGCCGGTCGTGGCAAGGCTCACAGGAACCAATTCCAAAGATGGCCGAAAGATGCTGGAAGGCACTAAATTGATTCCAGCCGGCTCGATGGCAGAAGCGGCAGAAAAAGCAATTTCATTAATCGGCAATTAAGCAGGCGGAGGAATAAAATGAGTATTTTGATAGATGATAAATCAAAGGTTCTAGTTCAGGGAATAACAGGCCGCGATGGCGGTTTCCATGCCAAATTGATGCGCGATTATGGCACAAATGTAGTAGGCGGAACATCGCCCGGAAAAGCAGGCCAAACAGTCGATGGAATGCCGGTGTTTAATTCTATGAAAGACGCGGTATGCGAAACTGGCGCCGATGTATCGATAATATTCGTGCCAGCAAGATTCGCCATCGATGCTATCTACGAAGCATCAGATGCTGGCGTGGAGCTGGTTATTGCAATTTCAGAAGGCATCCCGGTCATGGATATGATGAAAGTGGTGCCATACCTGAAGAAAAATGGCACAAAGCTTATCGGCCCGAATTGTCCGGGGCTAATCACACCCGGAAAAGCCAAAGTTGGTATTCTTCCTGGAAATATATTCAAGCCCGGAATAATTGGACTGATGTCCAGAAGTGGCACTCTTACATATGAAATAGTAAACCAGATAACCGAGGCCGGAATGGGGCAATCAACATGCATAGGTATCGGTGGTGATCCGGTTATCGGACTGGGATATATCGAGATTCTCGAGATGTTCAATAATGATCCCGAAACAGAGGCAATAGTATTGGTCGGCGAGATTGGCGGAGATGCCGAAGAACAGGCGGCCGAATTTATCAAATCCGAAATCGATAAGCCAGTTGTAGCATTTATAGCAGGAAGAACCGCGCCTCCGGGCAAAAGAATGGGACATGCCGGAGCGATAATATCATCCGGAACCGGAACAGCCGAAGAAAAAGTGGCATCATTCGAAAAAGTTGGAGTACCAGTTGCAAAAGAACCGGGTGAAATTCCGAAATTTATCAAGTCTTTTTAGCTGTTTGTATCTATAATAAAACCTTAAGAAAAGGTAAACGCTGCAGGATGTTTGTAAATATTGTAAAAGATAAAATTGAACTGTTAAATATTTAAACTCAAACCGGATATTATGCCAGGATATTCGGTTTTTCTATTAAGGAGGCCCAATGAGAAAGATTCATGTAGATGAAATTATACCGGTGGTCAGAAAATTATGTATGGATGCGAATTTTTACATCGGCGAAGATGTCCTTGAGAAACTCAAAGATTTCAAATCCAAAGAAGAGTCGGATACTGCTAAAGAAGTGATCGACATTATCCTGGAAAATGACCAATTAGCCAAGGACCTCAAAATGCCACTTTGTCAGGATACCGGAGTTGCGGTTGTTTTTGTCGAGGTCGGCCAGGATGTGCATATCACAGGCGGTGATTTCACTGAAGCTATTAATGAAGGTGTTCGCCAGGGCTATAAAGACGGCTATCTTCGAAAGTCGATTGTGGATGACCCAATAATAGACCGAAAAAACACTACCGACAATACGCCAGCTCTTATCTATACCGATATCGTCCCGGGCGATAAGATCAAAATCACGATTGCGCCAAAGGGCGGCGGTTCCGAGAATATGAGCGAAGTCAAAATGATGAAAGCAGCCGATGGTATCGAAGGAGTAATCGATTTCGTAGTCGATAGAGTAAAGCGTTCTGGCGGTAATCCTTGCCCACCGATTGTGGTCGGAGTAGGTCTGGGCGGCAATTTCGAACAAAGCGCGCTTCTCGCCAAGAAATCATTGCTACGCGATCTGGACAAACCAAACCCAGATCCAAAATGGGACAAAGTCGAAAAAGAGATTCTCGAAAGAATCAATAAACTCGGAATCGGCCCACAGGGACTCGGCGGAAGAACCACTGCACTCGGCGTTATGATAAAGGCGAAACCATGCCATATCGCATCGATGCCGGTCGCTGTCAATATCCAATGCCATGCAGCAAGGCATAAAAGTGCTATAATATAAGCAGATATCAAATAAATTTTTCTTTGACAATTTAATAGGATTTGGGGCCATTACAAAACCTGAACTCGATACTAAGATCGGCTTAGATTTTTTTTCACGATATTTGGCTTGGTAGATAGACGATTTTATTAATGGTAGGGGCGGTTCGCGAACCGCCCCTGCCGATAATTAGATCCGGTTTTGTTGGGGCAAACCTTGCGGTTGACAAGATTGCAGAATAAAACAATATCGTAAGGGTACCCGCAAGGGGCAC
>JBKHBT010000109.1:0-10148 GCA_046542255.1 Candidatus Zixiibacteriota bacterium
ATATATATTATTTTTTATGTATATCATTTATCTACTGATCTAGAAGAGTTGTCGATTATGCGATTGACGTATATTCGTAGATGTAGCGTTTGATTTCACCCTGGAAAGTATTAATTAGCATGGTTGATTTAGCAATTTTTTTAAGGCTTGAATTATGGCTTTTCACATATATATTTTATATATGAAAATCGATAGGATAAATAAACAATTTTATGCCATTACGCTGTGGGGCTTGCTGGCAAATGTCTTACTCAGCCTCGCAAAGCTCATTGGCGGTATTTTTGGGCGTTCGAGCGCGCTTTTGGCCGATGCACTTCATTCTGCCGGTGATATATTAACTGATATAGCTACGATGACCGGAATCTATTTTTCAAAGAAACCGCCTGATAAGAACCATAAATTCGGGCATGGCAAATTTGAGACGGTGGCAGGCCTATTTGTAGGGATATCGGTGCTCATTACTGGCGCTTATCTCGCATACAATGGATTAGCAAAAACAATTATTGCTTTATCTGGAAAAGTACTCGAAAGGCCGAGTTTCTATACATTAATTATTGCAGCTATTTCTATTATTGTTAAAGAAATTCTCTTTAGATTGACCATCAAAGAGGGCAAAGAGCAGAATTCTACTGCGCTTTGTGCGAATGCATGGCATCATCGTTCGGATGCTTTATCATCGGTTGGCGCATTGCTTGGAATTGGTGGCGCTTATGTTCTGGGCGAGAAATGGATTCTTCTTGATCCGCTGGCTGCTATTGTTGTGAGTATTTTTGTGATATTTGCATCTATTGGAATCATCAAAAATGCTATTTCCGAGCTTATGGAATCTTCGCTATGCGATGACACCGAGGAAGAAATCATGGCAACGATAAAGTCAGTCGAGGGCGTTGTGAACCCTCATAACCTCAAAACCAGGAAAATCGGCCCCAATCTCGCCATCGATATTCATATCGAAGTCGCCGCTTGCATGACTGTCGAAGATGGCCATGAAGTATCGACAAGGGTCGAAGAGACACTAATCGAAAAATATGGCGAGGAGACCTTCATATCGATACATATTGAGCCGGCTGGAACATGCGAGCAAAGAAAAGCCATAAAAAAATAGGGAAGAATGATCTATCTTCGCGAAATATCTATTCGAAAAGCAAATAGCAGGATATTTCCATTCAATCTGGACATCGTCAAGAACATAAAAGGCTTGAATTTCGATTCGCCAGTTACTTTTTTTGTTGGCGAGAATGGTTCTGGGAAATCGACAATAATAGAGGCATTGGCAGCATTTATGAAACTTCCAATAATCGGTGGTGAAAGCATCGGCTCAGATCCTTCATTACGCCATGCAAGGGAACTTGCGGATTTTATTCGGCCGTCCTGGGAGATAAGGACTCATCGCGGCTTTTTCCTTCGAGCGGAGGATTTCTTCCGATTCACAAGGAAATTGCAGGAGACTGTAAGGGAGCTGGATGATGACATCGCTCATTACGAAGAAAACTACTCCGGCTACGGTCTTCAGCTTGCCAGAGGCTCTGCCGAAGGCCAGAAGAAATCGATAATCCGCAAATACGGCGATGATTTGAATGCCAATTCTCATGGCGAGAGCTTTCTCAAGCTGTTTCAGGAGCGTTTTGTCCCGAAAGGCATCTATCTTTTGGATGAGCCGGAGGTGCCTCTTTCGCCGCTTCGGCAGATAGGGCTTTTATCGATGATCAAGGAAATGGTCGATGGCCATGATTCGCAATTCATAATAGCGACTCATTCGCCGATTCTGATGGCATATCCCGGAGCAAATATCTACAATTTCGACACGATACCGCCCGAGCTTACTGCCTATGAAGATTTAGAGCATGTGAATGTGATGCGGAATTTTTTGGATGCGCCAGAACGGTATTTGAGGTATTTGTAGAGAGGTTACTCTCGACAAATCCCAGAAAAGGATATTTACTAAGCAGATTCAGTATTCGGTTCTTGTCATTTTTATTCTATATTGGTTTTCAATATTTTTCAGGTAAAAATTATCATTGTAGAATTTATGGGCTATTTTGCTTTTCCAGTGAGTTAGGATGAAATCAGCGCGGAACATTGGAACGAGTACAACTTCTATCAGCACTTTAGATAATTCTCGAATTCTTCTTTCTTTATGTTTGCTTGCTTTATTATCGCTCTCAATGTGCCCTTGTCAAATAGGTGGCCGCCAGGTCTGTGGATTCAAGCAGCACTTTAGTCCATTTGTCATGAAAATCGATTTGGACTTCTCGATGGATAGCGAAAATCTGCTCGAAAGATGACTGGGAATCGCTGCTGCGATACTATTTTGTGCAATCGAGGGTCGACAGAATTAATAAATAACAGTGTAAAAAATCGAGTTTATAATTTAAACATTAATTTTCTATAAATCCCACCATACTGGATGAGCCAAAATAATTACCTTATTGCCACCTTCAATTTCAGGTAATACTTCTAATGGACTTCCTCCATCTGGCCAACGACCCCCGCTATCCGAGATATAATAATCTTTTTGAATATGGTAGGCTTCGTAATCATAATGCATATCTCGCATCGAAACCTGTCCTAGCAGATATGGAGTATCCTGTACCCAAATAGCTTCAGCCTCTGCAAAGTCGCTGAAGTATTCATAATTTGAATAGTCATACCTACTACAAAGTGCTGAACCATGAGCTGCAGATCCATAAATTGTAATACCGTAAAAAGATAACATTCCTCGCCATGTTTCGATTACACTAGCCATATCAAGCTTCGTGAGAATCTCCATTGTAATATAATTATTATGGTCACCGATTTCATGTCCTAGCATAGAAATAGAATCCCAAATGGCAAAATTTGCTCCATAGATGATTATCCTATGATCATTAAAATGGCCAAAATATGAAGCGCTAT
This sequence comes from Candidatus Zixiibacteriota bacterium, assembly GCA_046542255.1. Classification (GTDB taxonomy): domain Bacteria; phylum UBP14; class UBA6098; order JBKHBT01; family JBKHBT01; genus JBKHBT01. The sequence continues at coordinate 2,896 of JBKHBT010000109.1, forward strand.
GTAGGATATAATAGGTTGTTGACATTCCATATGCAGCTTCCAGTTTTGCCAGCTTTAGAGCTGTATATGGATCATAATCAATATCATGCCTTATTGATACTATGACCTCATCGGTGTCTGGAACCATAGATTCGAGCAGATAATGAGGAACCACTGTATAACGAGGTTCAGAAAGGAGCACCAATATCGATTCATACTCAGCTATTTAAAGAACTCGTCTATAAGCATTATCTAATTCTACACGATTTTCCAGATCAGACAATCTTACATTATAGTCGAAGACTATAGAGTCTCCATTATGGAGCAGCATAACATGATTAGTTTCATCATTATTGTTATCAAAATCATTGATTTCGAAAACATTTGTTTCCTGGCATCCCGAAACAAGTAAAAATAACATAATAGTAATTAATACTATCATTTTTCCCTCCCCAGAGTATTTACCTTATATATATTTGAGCTGGGAAGGCTTTGCGCCTTCCCAACTTCATGTCTCTATCTATCCGTCAAAGCCTCTACAGCAGGCAAAGGTTTTCCTTCAATGACTTGCAATGAAGCGCCGCCGCCAGTCGAGATATGTGTCAATTTATCCGGATCGATTAGCTTTTTGGCTGCCGAAACCGAATCTCCACCGCCGACTGCTGTAATACCGCCACGCTCGGTAGCTGCAACCATGGCATCTAATATGATCCTGGTCCCGCGAGAATATTCTTCTTTTTCAAATATTCCCATTGGGCCAGTTAATATAACGGTTCCTGCGCTCTGAATAACACTGGCGAAAAGCTCGGCAGTAGATTTACCAATATCAACGCCAATCATCTTATCAGGAATCTCTTCATAAGGCACAGTCTCTATCTTGGATGGGCTATCGATATCGTCTGTTACAAGGACATCCAAAGGCAGAACAATCTTGCCTTCGCTGTCTCCTGCCTCGAGTGCGTCCTCTTCGGACATTGAAAGAAGCCCACCAGCCCGTGTTATAAGGTCTTTTTCCACATATGACTTGCCAGTGCTAAGGCCGAGTGCATTATAGAATGTGAAAATCAGTCCACCGCCGAGAAGCAGCTTATCCACTTTCGGCAAAAGATTCTCGATAACCGCCGTCTTCGATGAGACCTTAAGGCCGCCAATAATACTGATAAATGGCCTCTTCGGATTTTCGAGTATATTATGGAAAGTTCGAAGCTCATCCAGCATAAGGTATCCGGCGACAGATGGCTTTATGATAGCCGATACGCCGACATTCGAAGCATGATCGCGGTGAGCTGTGCCAAATGCATCATTGACATAGACTTCGCCAAGCGATGCAAGAGCTTTGGTGAATGCTTCGTCTTTCTTTTTCTCGCCGGCATGGAATCTCAGATTCTCCAGCAAGATAATATCTCCGCCGATCGCAGAATCGATTGCCTGCTCGACCTCCGAACCAATACAATCATCGAGGAATTTGACTTCCTGCCCGATATGCTCGGAAATCCTCTGCGCAACCGGTTTAAGAGAAAGTGAGTCTATTCTCTGGCCTTTTGGCCTACCCAGATGCGAACACAAAATTGCTACTGCGCCATCATCGACTATTTTTTTTATTGTCGGCAAAGCACGAACAATTCGTTCATCATCGGCGACCTCGCCATCCTGAATCGGCACATTAAGGTCCAATCGAGTCAGTACCTTTTTGCCTGTAAGTTCGACATCATCTATCGTCATTTTATCGTATATCATAACCATCCTTATTATAGCATCATCTTCAGCATATCGACCATTCGATTTGAGAAACCGAATTCATTGTCATACCATGCCAAAACCTTGACCATATTCTCGCCCAGCATCATTGTGGAATCTCCATCGAAAATCGATGAATGTGGATTTCCAATAATATCAGAGGATACGATTGGGTCTTCGGTATATTGGAAGATATCTTTCATTTTATTATTTGCCGAATTTTTCATGACCTTATTGATCTGTTCGGCAGTAGTTTTCTGTTTGAGATTGACAACCAAATCGACCACAGAACCGACCGGTACCGGCACTCTGACAGCTATACCATCGAGCCTTCCGACCATTTCGGGAATCACAAGGCCGATAGCCTTCGCTGCGCCTGTCGATGTTGGTACAATATTATTAGCAGCAGTACGGCCTCGGCGAGGGTCCTTCTTATGTGGTGAATCCAGAATGCTCTGGTCCATTGTATAGGCATGAATTGTAGTTAAAAATCCCTTCTCGATTCCGAAATTATCTTCGAGGTTTTTGACAACTGGAGCAAGGCAATTGGTCGTGCATGAACCAATCGAGATGATATTGTGTTTTTCTTTATCATATTGATCGGCATTAACTCCGAGTACAAATGTGCCATCAGGATTCTTTGCTGGCGCAGATATCAGGACTTTGCGTGCGCCGGCTTCCAGGTGTTTGGCTGCGCCATCGCGGTCACGGAAAATTCCGGTGCATTCAGCAACGACCTCGACTCCAAGCTCCTTCCATGGAAGGTCCTCGGGATTGCGCTCTGCCAAAACCTTGATCTTGCGATCGCCAATAATTAGATAATCGCCTTTTACCCGGATATCCTCATCAAAAATACCCTGAGATGTGTCATATTTGAGCAAATATGCCAGATCTTCGATAGGATAAAGATCATTGATTGCGACAATATCGATTGAATCATCGCCATTTGCTATTCTGGGAATCACTCTTCCGATTCGGCCAAAGCCATTGATTGCTATTCTGGTTGCCATTTATTGCCTCCTTTAAATTATAACTTTCGATTTAGCCTACTGTATATAAAGGCCTTATGCCTAAAAAAGCAATAGTTTTTCATACATAAATCTTTTTTTTCAAATGATAATATCGTAAAATTTCCTGCCAAGTTTAGTTATAAAAATATCTTATTAATAATATCTAATCCAGACAATGCGCTGTTCCGCATTGTCATACTTTTCAGGCTAAAACATCAGTAAAGCCTTTTGGGGATATATTAAGTATTATATGTATGTTATATATATGGCTTTAAAAGAGAAACATTTTTCCTGCTGAAAAGCCCCAAAATGAAACCAAGTCCATAGCCGAAGTGTATTGTTAAATAGCATATCGGCAGAAGCGGTAGGTATAGGATATTTTTCAATGAGAAAATTATAGCGCCAAAAAGATACAAAGCAAAAACCGCTCCGGCTGCAAGCAGGGCTTCTTCTATGAAAATACCAGCAATAACAAGAATAAAAAGCATCAAAAAGAAAATCGATGGGACCAGGTGCCTAGGCCTGATTACTTTTTTGTATCGGCCTATCATGGCAGCCTTATGAAAGCTTGTATCATAATACTGTCTATACAATGATTTTAGATTTGGCCGATTGAAATAATATGACTTAATATAGGGGCAGAACATTATCTTAGCGCCGCCCTTATGAAGCCGCAGATTAAATTCATAGTCGGTATTTCTTTTGAGTGTTTCGTCCATATAACCGAATTTCTCAAATATTTCTTTTCTGTATGCACCAAAACTGGGGTTTTCCATCGGTCTTCTTTTCTTTCCGGTCCTTGCGGTTATTCCGCCAAGTGCAAATTTAGAATTGAGTGCTTTGCCGATCGCTTTTGAAAGGTAGGTATTGCTATCTGGTGCAGAAAGGACTATTCCGCCGGCGACATCGGCACCTGTTTCATTAAGGCAATCGATACTTTTTTGTACGAAGTCGGGTGCCATATAGGCATGGGCAGAAAATGGAATAAGAACATTGCCTTTGCCATTTTTGAAACCGATATTCATTCCCGATGCAGCTATCTTTTTCGGATTATCGAGAATTTCAAGGCTTCTTAGCTCGTCTTTTTCCAGGCTTTTTTTGATGTCTTCGGCAATCTCTCGCGTGCGGTCTTCCGAACCGCCATCGATGACCAGAATCTCGATTTTGCCCATATATTGCTGTTTGATGACTGAGCTAATACATCTTGCTATATGATTTTCCTCATTATAGGCAGGAATTACAATCGTTATATTGCAGTTTCTTTTGCTGCTTGCGGAAGATGATTTTCTGGCTTCTTTCAAAGACTTCTCCCTGCAAGTTGTCCACAAGCGGCATCGATATTGCTTCCCTGTGAATTTCGTATCGTAGCAGTTACGCCATTTGCAAGCAATCTTGCCTGAAATTGTTGTATAATACCGAGTTCCGGCCTTCTGTAATCCAGCCCTTCTACTGGATTATAGGGAATTAAATTGACTTTGACATTATGCTCGCCAATCTTCTCAGCCAATTCCTTTGCATTTTCCACGCTATCATTGATACCTTCCATCATGACATATTCCAGAGTAACCCATCTTCCTGTGGCTTCGTAGAATGTTTCAACCGCCTCGAGAATCTCATCGATGGAATATCTCTCTGCGATCGGCATAAGCTCTTTGCGAAGCTTATCATTCGAAGCATTCAAAGAAATCGCCAGACGCACCTTATGGCCGGATTCTGCCAGCTTAAGGATTTCTGGCACCAGTCCGGCAGACGAGACAGTGATTTTCCTCGCACCGATTCCAAATCCGGGGTCGGATTTTATTATTTCGATCGAATCGATGACATTTTCAAGATTCTGCAAAGGCTCGCCCATACCCATGAAAACGACATTCGTAATAGGCTGGCCTTCGGTTTCATATGATGCTATATAGTATAGCTGGCCGATGATTTCTGAAGCTGTTAGATTTCGTTTAAACCCCATTCGGCCAGTAGCGCAAAAGCTGCAACCAAGATTACATCCAGCCTGCGATGAAATGCAGACGGTCTTCCGAATTTGGCTATCGGTTCTTTCATCGGTAATCAAAACAGCTTCGAATACTGCCGGCGCATCATCATTGCCATCCTGAAAAACAAAACGAATCGTGCCACCATCGCGAAATACCTCGACTTCGGGAGGAAGCGTAAGCTTTGCATTTTTTTTGAGCACATCACGGACACGGCCGGGAAGATTGCTCATCTCCTCGAAATCCATAACCCTGTGATTATATATCCATCGAAGGATCTGGTCGGCTCGATAATCTTGTTCTATCCTATTTTTATTAAAAAAATCGATTATCTTCGACCTTTTGAGGCCCATAATTTCGGTTTTATCATTTCCCATAGTCTTTTCCCCATCGGACGAATAAATTCTATTTCAGCATATTTAGATGCCAAAAACATATTGCCCATAAATATAAAAACTTGCGATTATTTATCAAGTCATACTTAAAAAAGTTTTGAATGAAATGAAAAGGCACAATTGATTCTACGATATCGCAGAATCAAAGTAATAAAATCCTAAGATAATAGGGCACTCTTTAAACTTCACAACTTGCATCAAAAAACACTCCCACGTTAAAGAAAATAGTTCTTGATTATTTTATATTAGGCAATATTTTACACATGAGTGTAAAATAATTCTTAACGAGTAATGAGAGCTATGATTATCGGAAAGATTCAAAGAAATTATGAAGATATTAAAGAGATGGAAGATATTGAACAAACAAAAGTCGAGCTTCTGGGGATTGTATTATTTAAAATAAGCCAATATATTAAGATGGGCGGCGATCTCAGAATGCTCGATAGCAAATTGGACAATATTCTCGAAAGCGGCAATAAATCAAATATCGATATCGATTCATATTCGAATGCCAAAGCCATTATCGAGCTTTGATATTGCGATTTATCAATTTTTTAATTAAATTAATAAAAAGAATGATTGTGTAGCCGAAGACACATTTGAATTCAACCATTAGCTGATGGAGCATTCTGCTGAGCTTTGGCCAGGTGCGTGGGGCACATTTTCAAAGAAAGGGATGATATGGATTATCCAAAACGTTTTATAGATTGGGCTTTCACAGAACGCGGTAAAATGGTTAAAAGCCTTCGGGAGAATTCTGATATCTCAAGGCATAAGCTATTTCTGGGCTTCACCCGTCATACGCCGGCAATTATTACTCAGGGTAACAATGGCCCAAATGGTTCGATAAAAGGAACGGGGTTTTTGCCCAAAGACGACTATCTCGATGAATTATTAGAAAGCTTTTTATCACATATAGATAGCAAATTCGATGAGAATTATTCCAAAAGAGGGCTCGGTGTTCTGATAGAAAATTTCTGGTCGAAGCCAGATAAAATCAAAATGGACCATATAGCAACGATAGATATGGCATTGGGCCAAACATGGCAAAATATCCAGGAAAAACCTGTCGCAAGCTTGCTATTTTATCAACCGCCAATGATTAGCTTCGAGCTGAAATGCGATGTGATTATTCATAGAGAAGGCAAGATACACAAACTGGTAAATGCCCAACACGATGTCTATCACAAGCCCGATAAATCACTCTGGGATAGAAGAATAGCCTATGAATTTATAGTCGATAAGATCTACGATAAGTCAGCAAATAAAAATGGATTCGGCAAATTAATCTGGGAAAGGTAATATGGATTTTCAAAAGCAAGGCCTAAAAGAGGCAATTGAAATCGCTAAAAATCTTGTAATATTTACTGGTTCGGGAGTCTCTGCCGAGAGCGGGATTCCTACATTTCGTGGTAATGAGGGCTATTGGGCGCAGTTTTCGCCGCAGCAGCTTGCTTCCGAAGACGGCTATCTCGACCATCCAGATATCGTATGGAAATGGTATCTCGAAAGGCGGCAGAAAGCTCTAGAGACCAGGCCAAATCCCGCTCATAGTTCTTTTGCCGATATGCAGGACTTTTTCGAAAAGGTTGTTATAGCAACACAGAATATCGATAAGCTTCATCAAAGAGCCGGTTCTCTGGATGTTCTGGAGCTACACGGCAGCCTTTTTCGAAGCAAATGTCGAAATTGCGAGAATGTCTGGGACGATGAGAATACGAAATTTACCGATGATTTCCATATTTGCCCGTCTTGTTCTTCGCCAAGAAGCGTCCGGCCGGATGTTGTTTGGTTTGGAGAGCCTTTGCCATATAATATTCTCCAGAGAGCGATAAAAGAGGCTGAAGATGCGGATATTTTCATCGTAGCCGGAACTTCTGCTGTTGTATATCCAGCAGCACAATTGCCGTATATTGCAAAGCAGCATATGGCATTTCTCATTGAGATTAATACCGAACCGACACCGATTACATCTATTGCGGACCTCACATTAAGAGGCAAGGCCGGCGAAATTCTGCCCAAATTAGTCGATGTAATAAGAAATATAAGAAGATAATTTTCGATATTATAGTTGATTCTCTCGCTACAAATCTTTGCCCAACTTCTCTCGTTAAAAACTCCGCCTAACTTCCTTCGTTACAAAGCTCTGC
>JBKHBT010000110.1:0-10128 GCA_046542255.1 Candidatus Zixiibacteriota bacterium
CCACATCTAACACATTCGAAAAGCATTGTAAATTATTGGGAATAGAGCAGAAATTCACCAGTTATTCAAATCCCAAAGGAAATGCTGATACCGAGAGAATGAAGTTGTTGCTTGCAAGAACAGAGAACAATCGAAGAAGACCTGGTATATGTCAATGAGTTTCAACCGGTGAATCAGTTCCGTGATAAGTTCGATGAATGGGCGAACTGGTACAATCAGACAATACGCTGTTCCGCATTGTCATACTTTTCAGGCTAAAACATCAGCAAAGCCTTTTGCTATATATACTAAATATTATGCTTATGTCATATATATGGCTTTAAAAGAGAAGTATCCACATTCGGCGATTAAATACAAATCTCCATATCAGGTAGAAAGAGAATTTGTCAATAGAATACATCAACTAAATTGTGCTTGACTTTTGGGGGGCAGTACAAAACCTAATACCCAATATCGATCCCCCGCGGATAATAGAATTCGCCAATCGCACTGCCTGATGAGCCGATTTCCTGCCAGCCGGTTCCGGAAATGTCGTTTATTCTGACTATCCTGTGATTTGGCTGATCGGTGATATATATTTTGCCGGATGGGCCAATTTCAATGTCGATCGGGCCATTAAACTGGCCTACCCCATCACCGGCTTCGCCGAAATCTATCCAGCCATCGCCGGATATATTGTCGATTCGAACTATTCTTCTATTTGCCCTATCAGTTATGTATATTCTTCCTGTCCTGTCCTGCGCTATCCCCGATGGATTCCTAAATTCGCCTTCGCCTGTCCCAAATCTTCCAAAACTTTCCCATCCTGCGCCACTTATATCATCGATACGGACAATGCGGTGATTGAAATTATCTGCAATATAAAGCCTTCCGTAATTATCGATGAGAACAGCAGATGGCGCATTAAACTCGCCAATACCATCTCCAGAGTTTCCGAATGATACCCAGTTTGTCCCGTGAATATCGTCCATTCTCGATATTCGGTCTTCCTCATCATCCACGACATAAATTCTGCCCATGCCATCAACAGCAAGAGCGAGCGGGAAATTAATCTCGGCAGAATCATGGCCGGGATGATAGAATTCCAGCCAGCCAGAGCCGAACATATCATCCATCTGTATTACCTTGCGACCCAAATAATCACAGATATAGACTTTTCTCTCTGGACCAATTTCGATATCGGTCGGCCTCGAAAAGACAGCCGTTCCGCCCCAGGTATTTATTACCGAGCCAAAAATGTCCTCTAACCGGACGATCCTGTTATTATTGGAATCGGCAATATATATCTTATCCTCGCAGTCTCCAGGAATAATGCCTTCCTTCGCAGCTACAATTTCGATAGTAATTAAGTCGCTGTAGAATTCGCGGCCGGGCTCATCTGTGCCGATATCCCAGATGATATGGTAATTGCCGGAACTGCATATACTATCTATATCTGATGAAGGCAGGAAAGTCTCTGTTGCCAGCGTTTCGCTTCGTGAAGTTATCGCCAACACCGAAATTTCGATACATTCCGAAAGATCATGCAATGAGTAATAGATATCCCATAGCTTGCTGCCATCGGTTCTTTGCCCTGTCGAATCGATTGTAACCGTAAAACCAAAGGTGATCACAGAAAGAAGTAGAATAAAAGTTGTCGCTAAAGCATACTTGAACATATAATACCTAAAAATAAATTTTACACTTTAATAATCTAAGCAAGATATCTCTTTAGTAAAGAAATTTCGATAGCTTAGCGATTTTATTTATCGGTTTTATTCTGCTGAAGGTGTTCCAATTGCGTGAGATTTTTGGTGATTTTATCGAGTAAATCGTGGAATTTGATGAATTCTTCCCTATTAAAATCAGAGAAAGCGATATTTAGGATTTCGTCCATTATAGGGAATAGCTCTTCTTTCAGGTTTTTACCCTCATCGGTCAGGAAAATCTTAAAAGAACGCCTGTCCTCTGGGTCGGTTTGCCGGTAAACCCATTCTCTTTTGGCCAATTTGTCCAGTGTGCGTGTGATATTGGATTTGCTTTTTCCGGTAAATTCGCATATTTCTTTCTGAGAAATGCCATCTCGGCGCCAAAGAAGGCCGAGTACCATCATCTGCTCCGGCCTAATATCGTATCCGGCCTTTTGCATCGTGTGATGAACATGCATCTTTGCACTCCATGTAACCTGTAATAACCGTGAAAGAAGCGTCCGACTTAATCTATTTTCTTCCTGAGACATAAAACATCCTTACGAATTCAACTGTTGCAATTTTCAACAATATTATATGCAACTAAGTTACCAAAGTCAAGATTTTTTTGTAATTAACAACTTCTCTTCTAAAGCCTAAGTAATACCCGTATTCAGTGTTTAATTTGTATCGATTAATCAATCTGGCAGGATTATCCTCGATGTGAAGCTCCACTTCTTCCTTAAGCCAATAGAAAGAAGCGAAGCAGAGCTTCTTAAAATATTATAGATATAAGTGAAGATATAGAGTTGGACAAAGCAACTCATAGAGAATATTCGCTGTTACTATTATTGCTAAAGACTTGACAAATTAACAAAAGAAATATTATATTATAATGATATATACTCGAAGGGAGAAATATGAAAAGATTTTGTATATTTTGGGGACTGGTTCTATTGGTTTTGGTTTTAGAAGCGGACATCCGGCTGGTGCAAAGCGATTGGTATCGTGGGGATGGCGTGGCCGTTTCTGATAGCATCTGGGGAAGAAGCTTCTTTAGAGCCGAAAGCCTTAACACAGAAAACCATATGATTACATTCATGTCGAATGAAATCGAGCCGACAAACTGGTATTCGCATAGAATGTATTCGGGAACTGAAACAGGTTCACACTACCAATTCCCGGTCTATGGCGATATTGATGGCGATGAACATCTCGATTTTATCGGACTTGAAGCTCAAGAGCTAATATGGTATGAAACCGATGGTAATTTCGACAGATGGATTCGCCACTCACTGCATGACTTTGGCGGCGAGACATCGAGTGGTGGAAATGCTAAGATCTACGATATGAATCTCGATGGTTATAATGACATCGTTGTAGGAGTCGAGGCGGGTATGTTCATTTTCTATAATATCGATGGCGAAAGCTTCGATATGGTCGCAGTCGATAGCACACATTATAGTTATCACGAGCTTGAGATTGCCGATATGGACCTCGATGGCTTGCCGGATATTGTTACTGCCGGACTTGCTTCTTACGGCTCGACAGGCCCGATGTTCTGCTTCAGGCAAATTGCGCCTGATAGCTTTACAGCTAGTATGATAGATTCCAGGTCAGGACACTGGCGAATAAGTATTGACGATTTCAATGATGATGGCTATCCTGATATCTTCAATTCTGGTTGGGATGTGCAGTGTTTTATTAATGACGGCGATATGTCATTTACACAGACATTCGAGATGGGTATCGAATTTCATGCAAGCGAGAGTTTCGATGGCAGCGGAATAGCCGATTTCGATAAGGATGGCGATATAGATTTTCTCGCTGTAACTTCTTCAGATAGCGGTTTATATGTGATATATAATGATGGCGAAGGCTATATCGATTCATCGCGCTCCTATCCGGAATATCCACGTTCTTATGCAGATGCCTGCATCGCAGGCGATGTCGATCTCGATGGCGACTACGATGTGATAGGTGGCAATAATAATGCCGGAATAGGCCTCAGCGATGGACCGGAATTCGAATTCTGGACAATTGGCGAGATTTCTAATTCGCATCATGTAGAGGCATTCAATCGCGACTATGAATGCGGCGTGATGATGCATGTGCTCTCCAGAAGCAATGATGGATACTATCTATTCGAAAACAGGATGCTGTCTTTCCCTGGTGGTGGTTTTTTAGAATCATCGGTTCTTGATATGGCATATGGCATGTATCCAAGACGATTCGGCTGGTTCGATTGTATTCCCGATGGCTTCGATGTGCTGTATTCCTATAGATATGGAATGACTGTCGAAGCCTGCACAACGAGCGAATTTATACCAATCGAGCTTTCTGGTGATGAGGTCGAGGGAACCTGCGGAGGATTTTTCCAGTATCGTATCGATTTCCTTAGGACAACAGGCTCGGAAGACCAATCTCCGAAAGTCGATTCTGTATGGCTCGATGTCCGACAATGCGGCTGTTTCCTCGATTTCGATAGCATGACTTTCTATCAGGACACCATCTGTGATGATAGCCAGAATATCGAGATTTGCTATAATATTGTCCCGACCTGCCAGGATAGCAGTTATAATGTGCAGCTTCTGGCATCTTCCGATGGCGGCGATAGCTGGGATGTGCCGCTCGAAGCAATAACAGATAGCTCGGGTGCACTCGGCGATGGTATTCGAAGAGATTGGTATTGCCTGAGGTGGAATATAACAGAAGACTTACCAGATTTTAGCGGCGAAATGCAATTTAGGCCGATTATTGCTGGCGATGATATTATGGCTATCGTAAATACGCGCAATTTCGATTTTCATATAGACGGTAAAGGCCCGGAGGCTTTCGCCAGAATCATGCCAATAACTGGCAGGCCACTTTCCACTACTACAATAACAATAGATTCCCTTAGAGACAGAAATACGGTTATCTATGAAGAATGCTATATACGCATCGAAGGCTGCGATATCGATGATTCGCTATCTCTGGCAGATATTTCAGATGGTGATATTGTCCATCTTGAAATACCATATACCGATTGCGATTCAGGCAGAGTAATTTTCCATATGGTAGATTCATACTGCAATCATTCCGAGGATACTTTCTATTTCAATATCGAAAATCAGCCACCCGAGATAAGACCATGCCATACATCGCTTATCGGGCTTTTCTATGGTGATACTTTACAGCGAGTGATTGGCACGATAGATGAATCCGATTCTGTGGGCATCGAAGTGTTCACTATCCCTACAAGTGAAATTGACTACAATGTCGATTCCTTAAAATGGTTTGCATCAGATACCGGTTTCTACAATATTTTTATCATCGCAACAGATTACTTAGGCCTTTCAGATACATGTGAAATGTCTGTGCAGGTACATTCCACATCGGTCAGCGAAAATATTATGAGAAATGATAGGCCACAGCTATTTGTGAATCCTAATCCCTTTCAAAACAAATGCTATATCAGCTTGAATAATATTCCAGATTCCGATGCCAAAATCGAGGTCATCGATATGCTCGGCCAGGCCGTTGAGACAATGACGATCCGTTTCGGCGCAGAATCAATCATCTGGGAACCAAAAGGCCTTGTTTCGGGAAAATATCTGCTTCGCTTGAAAGCAGGCGATGTAAAAATAGATAAGGAAGTGATTCTGACGCGATAGGTATCCGTACGAAGCCGAAGCCACCACAACCCGAATTCGATATTAAAAATTGGCTATAAATTATTAGCAGATAAGATCAATAAACATATGGATAACCAGAATGTCGCACTTCGGGTGGTTCGCTGGATGCTGTCAGCCTTCCGATATAGTCATCTATTGGCATAGCGATGACTTCCATGTCTTCGCAGGGCGTACTTCCAGGATTATCATCGCCATCGAGATTCAGGCAGGCATCATAGACTGTTTCGGCGCCATCGAGCGAATTTACGCTATGGGCTGTCCAGCTATGTGTCGAGAAGGAAGAATGGCCGATTCCACGAAGCCGATTGGTCGAAAAGCCCCATCCAAGGTAAACATATGGAAGATTGATTCCCATGCATCCGGCCATAGTAGTGAAACCGCAGGCGACATCATGGCAGTAGAGATTCGGGCCATCTGCCATATCGAGAAAATCGGCGAAATAAAAATGTATCCTGTCCCATTCATAATAAGAACCATCATAGGATGTATAGTTCCTGCCGCTATAATTAAAGCCCATATCGTAGAAGATGCCATTTCGGATTTTCGCAGTTGCGCCTTCTATGGTGTTCTCGCCATCGCACCATTCCGATGCCAGGGCAATTCCGGCCATCCATCCAAGGGCAGGGCTGCCGGCATAGCTTTCCGAATTACGAATTAAGGGCGTATCTAAAACAGCATATAGAATATGCTCTGTCCTCTGGTAGCCGGGAAGGCGATACCACTCATCATCTATCTGGACGCTGAAACGGAAATCGATATTTGCGAATTTTCGGCCGCATGTGGACAGATCGATCTCATCGAGTGATAGCTCATCGCCCATTGCCAAAATAGAATCATTTGCAGAATATACTCGAATAGGATATTCACATACAACATCGGCTTCGATGCTTGGAATGTCATCGAGAAGATAGACTGCTGGAATATTATAATTCTGGTCTCCGGTGTACTCGAATGGCGGATAATGGCTTTGCCACCATGGTTCTGGCGAAGTGATAAACTCGCCTGTATCATCGAAAATATTCACGCCATCGCCAAGCACATAGTGCCGGCATGTATCTGCGATCTTAATATATTCATTCACGGCAGGTGTAACTTTATGATATAGATATTCCTGATCGCCTGTGAAAGTAATCGAGCCTATGCCGCAGCTAATGATTTCGATAGTATCGGAAAATGATGCCAATTCGGTATAATCATATGCTGTAATCGATATCTCAATAGTATAGTAGCCAATTGGCAAAGGCGAATCATCGATATCTGTGCCATAGAAATCGATCTGATAAACACCGCCACCACGGAAGAGCACAGGCAAAGCCTCACCATCCAAATTGGCCGAGACCCTAATGCTATCTGAGTGAAAATCGGTAAAGATGATATGTCTTGAGCAGGGATTACCCGAAAGAGCCGGCGCAAGAATCCCGGAAGGCGGAATATGAAATATGCTTTGCGAGCTAATAAAAATGCTATCCTCGACATATACAGTATCGAAAAAGCGCAATGTATCTATCGTATAGAATGTATCTATAAGGGTCTGGATGACTGTATCTATTGTTGCTACAGTGTCATATACAAAAAGCGTATCATAAACATAGAGGGTATCGATATTATCATTGCTTTCAGTTGGATTATCATCGCAGCCGCCGAAAAAGGCCAGTGAAAAAATCACTGTTATGCCGATTAGTATAAGGATATATTTCATTTTTCCCTACTTTTATGATTAGTCCATTAGAATGATTTTCGTAGCATTTTCGAAATCGGACTCTGTTTTCAGAAGATAGATTCCGGGTTCGAGATTCTCGCCAGCGATTTCTTCGATATCGAATTGATTCATATTAGCGGGAATTGTGCCCAATAGGCAGCCTTTGATATCATATAGCTCCATCTTCTTTTTTGGCATATTCTTTATTCTAATTCGTCCTCGAGTGGGGTTAGGATAGATGCTGTATTCGGGCTTCTCGGAGACTATCGGAGATTCCCATATCGATTCACCGCCGAATGAGAAATGCTCTGTCAAAAGCGAATCATCGCCGCTATAGAGTGTTATATCGAAGCTTATCTCATCATATATCGAAAAGGCATAGCTGATTCTCACCCGGAATGGTTCTTCATGTCTTATTCTGTCGAAGGCATGGATATTCGGGAATTCGACTATGCTGTCTAAGACCTCGCCATCGCCTTCAAAATTCGTCATAACGCCAGTAATATCGTATGTTGTTTCGGGTAATGTGGAATATACGGTTAGGAAGAAATCCAGCCTTTCGCCCGGATCGACAAAACCATCGCCATCGCCGATTCCATAGGTGTCGTCCATGGTTATGCTTGAGAAATTGATAGCGCCTTCTCGCTCGCCCGGCGAGAAAAGATACATATCATACCACATCTCGACTACACCACCGCTGACAAAAATATCCATTTCTAAAGTATCATAGCCTGGCGCAGTGGCGCGCATTGTCGCATCGCCTCTTGGCAATTGTGTAAAAAAGAACATTCCAGTAGAATCGGTGGTAAATTCTCTTTCCAGAATACTAACCGTGGCATTTTCGATAGGAAGGTCTGTATTTCCATCGCCAACGCGGCCGGTCATATTTGCAACCGGATAGCAGACATCGATCATCGAAGCGATCGCAGCTTTTGCAGCATGATAGAATTGCACAGAATCGATATTTCCCATGGTATCGCCGATTGTGTGGTAATGTGGTGTGCGATTGTATTCCTCCATGGTAACTGCCCTGATTCCTGCTTCCTGGAATGGATAATGGTCGGAATAGAGTGTCGAAGTTGCTCCTGTGGGTTCTGCTATTATCTCAGGTACGTACTTTTCGATTGCATCTATCAGGCGAAATGCGAATTCCCGAGATTCATCGCTCCAGTCGCCATTAACCTTGATCTTGGAATCTACGCCTGATGAAGGATATCCGACCTGATCGACATTTACGATTCCGCCCCAGTTTGTATCGGCTGTGGCGCGCCTATGATGCATGGCACCGGTCAGGCCAACTTCTTCGCCAGCGCATAGAAGAAATCTTCCACTGTGGCGCAATGTTTGATTTTGCAATACTCTTGCTGCTTCCATGACGATTACAGTACCAGTTCCATTATCATCGGCGCCGGGAGCGCGTGCGAATGGATTTTCCGAGACGGCATCGTAATGCGCCGTCATGCCATAGACAGTATCGGAGAACCAGCCGGGATGAGCATCGATATCGACATAGACATTTGCCCATTTATCATTTCGCTCGACAAAATCAAAAGTAAGCCCGCCATCATCGGAATATAGATATATGCTTCTTTCGCCAGCGATATAGATATCATCATAGAAAGCTGCCACTGAGCTTAGCGAATTATCGAAACCGAATTCACCAGATTCGGGCATTCGCCATAGCTGGCTCCAAATATCGCCGCCATCGAAGGATGTATAAAGCTTGCCATCGGAAGTTACAAAATAGCCATTTCCTTCGATATCAAAAAATACATCATTGATGTCTGAAGTAATCGACAGAAGCACCCTTGTAAATGACATGGTTTCTGAGCTTCTCTTGTACATAGCACCTGATGTTCCAGCAATAATAGGAACTCCATAGTTATTATAGTCACAGCAAACAAATGTTACTCCCGCCGATACCATGCTTTCTGACCATGTTTCACCGCCGTCTTCGGTATATGCCACAAAACCACCTGCACCGCAGGTAATGCCTGTCATATTATCTAAAAATGCTATATCATAAAGGCCAGCAGAGGCAGCGCTGGTTTCGGAAAAATCACTTTCCGAGCGGATATATCGCAAAACTGAACCATTGATTTTGCAAATGAAAAGCGTATCTGGCGATGCCATCGTTATGGCATATAGCGGAGCATCGTCATCGGTGCGCAATATTTGCCAGCCATCATCCGGCGTATATTTAAGCAGCGCAGAATAGTAATCCGAACCGCCTGATGAGCCAATTCCTATAGCATAGCCAGTATCCGGATGCACAAATAAGACATCCTGAATAAAAGGATATTTGGCGATCGTGCTATCAGCTAGGTTTAAAGCTGGCTGGTCATAGAATACGCTATGCCTTCCCGAAGCGGCAATTATGCCGGTTGTATAATCCAGTGCAAAGATATCGATGCCGATATCGAAGCTATCGAGCACCGGTTCATAGCCCATTTCGGTGAATTTAGTAGCGATATATGAAGTAGCATCGGAAAAGCCTGGATAATGTGAATGCCTCGATGGTATATGGACATATCTGTCATCATCGGATTCGCCAGCCAGTATAGATAAATTCTCCCACATCTTGCCAAAATCGACAGAATCCATCAAAGCTCGCCGGTAAGGATGAATTCCGCTAAGATTATCGCCTAAAGAACTTATCGCAATTACAAATAATATTATCAAAAATAAAAGTTTTTTCATCAGCTCTCCCTTTTTTATTAATTTAATAAATAAAACATCATATTCAAAGTATAAATTGATATAACTGAAGACATTATTAAAAGCACTCCATTGACTGGAAACAGCGCAAGATTAATACCCCGATTCAGTGTTAATTTCTTTTGCAAGCTTAACCAAAAATTCCTTTAACTCTATTTGCGAATCTTTGCTTCCTCCAATGTCTAAGCAGGCAAATTTATTCGATGAATCGAAGCCAAAGATCATTATCATCACTTTATATCGATGTCACTAATCCTGGCCATCCTTCACATGCTTTCTCAACTTGGTTCATATTTTGAACCAGGATTTACAGGATAAAAAAGATTAACCAGACAATGCGCTGTTCCGCATTGTCATACTTTTCAGG
>JBKHBT010000111.1:0-9966 GCA_046542255.1 Candidatus Zixiibacteriota bacterium
GATCGGAAGGTTTAGTTTGGGATGGTGATGTGGGTTGTTCAGGATCGACTAAATAAAAATCCCCTGCTACTAACCGGGGATTTTTTGTATTTTGTTTACTTTGCGGTCTATTTGCCGAATAGAGCATCTCGAATATGTTATATACTGCTCCCATTTTAGCTAAGATGTGTTATCCTTAGATTACAGACAATGCGCTGCTGGGCATTGTCATACTTTTCAGGCTAAAATATTAGTAAAGCCTTTTGCTAAATATTAAGTATTATTCATATCATAAACATGGCTTTAAAACAGAAAAAAGCCAAGATTTTTTGCGTGAACGCTTTCTATTTTATATGGCTAATAAATTAATACATAGTATGTTTCGACTCAAAACCATTGACACACATCTCTCCAATACTATATTTAACAAGATATGAAAAACTCCATAACCCAAAAATGCTCGAAAAATTTTATTAGATAGGAAATAAAATGGCTCTTAAAAAATCGCATATCTATTCATCGCTCTGGCAAAGCTGTGACCAGCTTCGCGGTGGCATGGATGCTTCTTTGTATAAAGACTATATCCTGACGCTGCTTTTTGTTAAATATGTTTCCGATAAATATAAAGGCCAGAAATATGGCGCAATTAAAATCCCCGAAAATGGAAGTTTCGATGATATTGTGAAGCTTAAGGGAGCTAATAATATCGGTGATGAAATGAACAAGGTCATTAAGAAACTCGCTGAGAAAAATGACCTTCGAAGCGTCCTGGATACAGATTTTAATGATGATGAAAAACTCGGCCGCGGAAAAGATAAAGTCGATCGATTGACTAAACTGGTCGGGATATTCGAAAAAATAGACTTTCGTGCAAACCGCGCACAGGGCGATGACCTGCTCGGTGATGCCTATGAATATCTTATGCGGAATTTTGCTACTCAATCCGGTAAGAGCAAAGGGCAATTCTATACTCCGGCCGAAGTATCGAGAATAATGGCGAAAGTCATCGGGATGAGAAATGCAAAAGACATTACCCAACCAACATTATACGACCCACTCTGTGGTTCTGGTTCGCTTTTGATTAAAGCCGCTAATGAAGCCGATGTCAAAACCCTCGCCATCTATGGACAGGAAAATGACGTTGCAACCTGGCGAGTTTCCAGGATGAATATGATACTTCACGATCACGCTTCGGCCGATATTTGGCGAGGAAATACATTGACCGAACCACATTTCCATCAAAATGATAATGATGAGAAACTTAAAACCTTCGATTTCGCTGTTGCTAATCCGCCCTTTTCTCAGAAAAATTGGACTAATGGGCTTAATCCCGAAAATGATGAGTTTGGCCGTTTCGAATATGGAATACCACCATCTAAAAATGGCGATTATGCCTTTCTACTGCATTTTATAAAATCGCTCAAAAGCACAGGAAAAGGCGCAGTTATTCTTCCGCATGGTGTTTTGTTCCGGGGCAATCGTGAAGCTAATATCAGGAAAAATCTGCTGAAGCGCGGATTGATAAAAGGAATTATCGGGCTTCCTGCTAATCTATTCTATGGCACAGGTATTCCGGCTTGCATTATAATTATCGATAAGCAAAATTCTGCCAGCCGTAAAGGCATATTCATGATTGATGCAAGCAAAGGATTTATCAAAGATGGCAATAAAAACAGGCTTCGTGAGCAGGATATTTTCAAAATAGTCGAGGTTTTCAATGAGCAAATCGAAGCCGATGGCTATTCTCGAATGGTGCCGATTGCAGAAATCGCAAGCGAAACAAATGATTATAATCTGAATATTCCAAGATATATCGATTCTTCCGAAGAAGAAGACCAGCACGATTTGCAGGCTCATCTTTCCGGCGGAATACCTGATTATGACATCGAAAGCCTTAGCGAATATTGGAAAGTCTTCCCGAATCTAAGAAATACACTTTTCGAAAACATCGCTCGCGAAGGTTATAGCAAAATAAAGGTCGAAAGCCAGAAAATCAAACAAGCCATACTGGAACATCAAGATTTCAAGAAATATCATGATAAGCTTGATGCTGTCTATGATAAATGGCATAAAAACAATTCGGAAAAACTGGGAAATATCAAACTCGACGATAAACCACAAATGATTATTGATGAGCTTGCCGACGGGCTTGTAATATTCTATATAGATATTCCGCTTCTATCTAAATATGACATCTATCAGGTGCTTATGGACTATTGGAATGAAGATATGGAGGACGATGTTTTTCTAATTTCAGCCGATGGCATGGACTATTGGAATGAAGATATGCACCAAATTTCTGCCAATGGCTGGGAATCGGGCAAAATCCTTCGCGCTCCAGAAGACAAAGAAACACCACATTTCTCGATTAAAAAAGGAAGGAAAACTGTCAAGCTGGTCGGTGAGATTATATATCCAAAGCATATTATTGATAGATTTTTCAATGATGAATATCATAAAGTCAATCAACTGGAAGATGAAATATCCAGCCTATCGCAAAAAATCGAGGAATTTGAAGAAGAACATAGCGATGACGGCGGCGCACTCGATGGCCTTGAAGGCACAAGAGGAATTAGCAAGACAAATGTACTCGATAGAGTGATGGAGATAAAAGACGAACTTATGAAAGTCTTCTTGCCAAAAAGCGATAAGTACAAAATCGCAAGCTCAATCAAAAAAACATCTTTCGAGACAATGGACTGGGAAAAAGGCATCGAGGACGAAGAAGGCTATTTCGAAGAGCTGGATATTCTTCATCAATATTTGAACCTTCTGGCAGATGAAAAAGATAAAAAGAAAAATCATAAAAAAGCCGAAGCCCAGCTATACAAGCAAGTTGCAGAAAAATACTCCAAATTAACAATAGAAGAAATAGAAGAGATTATTATCGAAGATAAATGGTTTACCGATATTAAAACCGGAATAGACAGCCAATTGCAAAGCATAATACAAAGGCTTTCGGCAAGAATAAAAGAGCTGGACGAAAGATATAAACAGCCACTACCCGAAATAGAAAAAGAAATTAGCCAGCTCAACAAAAAAGTAAAAAAACATCTCGAAAAAATGGGACTGGCCTTAGATGACTGAAAAAAAAATACCCGAAGGATATAAGAAGACTGAGATTGGGGTTATTCCGGAGGATTGGGAAGTAAAAAAATTAAAAGAAGTCCGTAACACATTAGATAATTGGAGCTATACAGGTGGACCTTTCGGCTCTGATCTGCAGACTAAGCACTATACAGAAAGTGGCGTAAGAATAATACAGCTCCAAAATATAGGAAAAGGTAGATTTATTGACAATGTTCGTATCTATACTAACGAAAATAAAGCCGATGAGCTAAAGGCATGCAATGTTTATCCTGGTGATATAATAATGTCGAAAATGGGTGATCCGGTTGCGAGAGCTTGCTTAGTACCCGAGGGTCAAGATCGCTACTTAATGTGCTCTGACGGCATTCGTTTGCAAGTTGATACTAAATCTTATAATACTTCATTTATCCATGACTTCATAAATTCAGCCTTTTTTCTTTCTCAAGCATCAAATGCAAGTACAGGGTCAACTAGACTAAGAATAGGACTAAAGCAATTAGCAAACCTTCCAATCCCAATCCCCCCCAAAAAAGAACAAACCGCCATCGCCGAAGCACTTTCGGACATCGATGAGCTTATCCAGTCATTGGATAAATTGATTGCCAAGAAGCGCGATATAAAACTCGCCACAATGCAACAGCTCCTAACCGGCAAAACAAGGCTGCCCGGCTTTAGCGGGGAGTGGGAGGAGAAGAGGCTTGGGGATGTTATCTCTCTTAAAAGTGGCTATTCCTTTAAGAGTGAAAACTTTCAAGATTTTGGGCTTCCAGTCATTAGAATTGCAAATTTGAAAAATGGTACTGTTGAACCAGATCATAGTGTTTGCCATCCAGTGCTAAAAATATCAGATGAATTTATTGTTAAAAAAGATGACATTTTGATTGCTATGTCTGGTGCAACAACTGGTAAGATTGGTATCTATAAGAAGAGCTATCCTTCGTTTCTCAATCAACGAGTTGGCAAATTTGTTTGTGATTATAGAATTGTTAGAGATACATTTATATTTGGTTTTCTTAGTTCTTATATTTTCAAAACACAATTATCAGTTTTTTTAGAACAAGGTGCTCAACCGAATATTAGCGCAAAGCAAATCGAGTCTTTTAGTTTTCTGCTACCTTCTATCAAAGAACAGACCGCCATCGCCGAAATCTTATCCGATATGGACAGCGAAATCGAAGCTCTTGAAAAGCGTCGCGATAAGACAATAGCCATCAAGCAAGGTATGATGCAGGTGCTTTTGACCGGGAGGGTTCGGCTTGTGGGCAAATAAATTAATGCATACATAAACAAGGAATATAGCCATGGAAGAAAAACAAAATTATGAACGCAAAATAAAATGGGATGATAAATATATCGAATGGATCGTTGGTTTTGCGAATGCTAATGGCGGTATTATCGATATTGGTATTGCAGATAATGGCGAAATTGTAGGCCTTGAAAATGCAAAGGATCTTCTCGAGAAGCTGCCCAATAAAATACGAGATAAGATAGGCATAATCCCCGATATTAATCTTGAGGAAGAAGATGGAAAATCCTTTATCAAAATAGTTGTTGAACCTTATCAACATCCAGTTAGTTATAATGGGCACTATTTTTATCGAAGCGGCAGCACAAAGCAAGAACTCAAAGGCAAAGCCCTTGACCATTTTCTTCTTAGTAAATTTGGAAAAAATTGGGATGATGTTCCTTTGCCTGATATTACTATCGATGATTTGTCTCCTATTGCCTTTGAATATTTCCGTGATGGCGCATTAAGAAGCAATCGAGTATCCTCTGAAATCCTTGAAGATGATCATCAAGTGCTCATAGAGAATCTAAGGCTATATGACCAGGGACATCTCAAACGAGCAGCATATCTTCTTTTCGGAAAAGATCCGGAAAGTATGATAAATGGCTCATATATAAAGATAGGATATTTTGAATCCGATGACGAGCTTCTATATTTTGATGAAATACACGGCAGTCTTTTTGTGCAGGCTGAAAAAGCATATGATTTACTTATTACAAAATATCTTAAAGCATATATAAACTATGAAGGCATCCACCGACATGAGAAATACCTTTTTCCGAAAGAAGCTCTTCGAGAAGCATTATTAAACGCCATTGTTCATAAGGATTATAGTAGCAGCGTGCCGATACAGATAAGTGTTTATCCAGATAAACTTTACATCTGGAACCCTGGACAATTACCAGATAAATGGACTCTGGATAGTCTCAGGCAGAAACATCCATCGATACCTTTCAATCCTTCTATTGCAACAGCTTTTTTCCGTTCCGGCTATATAGAATCATGGGGTCGCGGCATACACAAAATAATAAAAGAATGTATTCAATATGGAATCAAGTCACCAGTCTATAATCTTGAAATGTCTGGCCTTATGGTCGAGTTTTATGCCAACCAAGATCATATCACGGATGAAATTGTCCCAAAAACTGGGGAAAAGAAAACTAGGGAAAAGGAAAAAACTGGGGAAAAGACTAGTAAGAAAACTAGGAACGAAACTAGGAAGAAAACCGACTCTGGATCATCTGAAACCGGCACTATAAGTAAGAATGAAGCAGTTAGTCAGCAAGAATCTCGAGAAGGTGGAACTAGGAAGAAAACTAGGAAAAAGGGAACTAGGGAAAAGACAGACATTAAAATTATTGAACTTCTCAAAGAAAAGCCTGATCTTACAATCAATGAATTATCAGAAATAATTGGTATTTCCGAAAAAGGCATCGAGTGGCAAATCGATAAATTGAAAACAACAGGCAAGCTTACAAGAGTAGGCTCTAGAAAACACGGCTACTGGCAAGTCAAGGAGCAAAAAAATGATTGAAGTCGGCCAAAGTGAAAGAAAAACACAAAATCGTATCATAGAGCTTTTCAAAGATAAACTTGATTATCAATATCTCGGCAATTGGCAGTATAGAAAAGACAATAGCAATATCGAAAAAGATATACTCAGAAAATGGCTCAAAAAAAGAAAATACTCGGATAAGATAATTGATAAAGTTTTCTTCAAAATAGAAAAAGATATTTCAATAGACAGTATTCATAGCCTTTATGATGCCAATCAAGATTTTTATAATAGCCTTATCCATGGCGTAAATATAAAGCCAGATATTGGAGAAACGGCTATCGATGTCCATCTCATCGATTGGAATAATATCCATAATAATGAATTTGCCATTGCGGAAGAAGTAACTATAAAAGGCAAAAAACACGACAAAAGACCGGATATTGTAATTTATATCAATGGTATCGCTATCGGCATTATCGAACTTAAAAGCACCATAAATGATGTTTCCAAAGGTATCAGGCAGAATTTCGGAAATCAAACTAAGATATTTACTAAGGAATTTTTTGCCACTATTCAACTCCTTATGGCAGGCAATGACACACAAGGCTTAAGGTATGGCGTAATTGGGACTCCAGAGAAATATTGGCTTGAATGGAAAGAAGAAAGCAAAATTCAGGAACCTTTGGACAAAGGATTTATCCAATTATGTGATAAGCAAAGATTCTTGGAGATTATCCACGATTTTATTGTCTTTGATAAGGGAATGAAAAAGACATGACGGCATAATCAATATTTCGGAGTCAGAGCAGCTCAGGAATTTGTCAAGGATCATAAAGGCGGAATAATCTGGCACACACAGGGCAGCGGGAAAAGCCTTACTATGGTTTGGCTTGCAAGATGGATACGTGATCCAAATAATATACCAAATTCAAGAGTCCTAATAATTACTGACCGAACAGAGCTTGATGCGCAAATACAGCAGGTCTTTCAAAATGCAGGCGAAAAAATCTACCGAACCAAATCAGGACGCGATTTAATAAGTGCACTAAATGAAAATGAGCATTGGTTTATCTGCTCGCTAATCCATAAATTCGGGAATGATTATAAAACCGATTATGATGGCTATATTGATGAGATTCAAAGCAAATTACCGGATAATTTCAAAGCGAAAGGCGATATTTTCGTATTTATCGATGAATGTCATCGCACACAATCAGGTAAATTGCACAAAGCACTTAAAAAGCTCCTTCCCGATGCTACTCTTATTGGTTTCACCGGAACACCGCTTTTGAAAAAAGACAAGCGAAAGAGCATAGAAATTTTCGGCCCTTATATTCACACATACAAATTCGATGAAGCTGTCCGGGATGGGATAGTCTTAGACCTTCGCTATGAAGCCAGGGATATTGACCAGTATATCTCTAATCAAGCCAAAATTGATCAATGGTTCGAAAGAACAACACGTGGCCTTACAGAATATGGCAAAACAGAGCTAAAAAAACGGTGGGGTACCCTTAAGAAAGTACTCAGCACAAATGACAGACTAGATATTATCGTAAGAGATATTTTGACAGATATGGGCAAACCCGGTAGACTCAATAGCGGACAGGGCAATGCAATGCTTGTAGCGGGAGATATCTATTCAGCCTGTAGATTTTATGAAAAATTCTCAAGAATCGGTTATGAAGATAAATGCGCAGTTATAACTTCATATAGTCCATATATCTCTGATATTAAAGGAGAAATGTCCGGTGCAGGTGATACGGAAAATATTTTCAAATACAAAACTTATAGAAAAATGCTAGCCGATTTTTTTGATGAGCCTGAAGATAAGGCTATAAACCGAGTCGAAGAATTTGAAATCGAAGTAAAAAAACGCTTTATAGAACAGCCAGCAAATATGAAACTATTGATTGTTGTAGAAAAACTTTTGACAGGTTTCGATGCGCCACCTGCAACTTATCTCTATATCGATAAATCCTTGCGCGACCATGGGCTTTTCCAGGCGATTTGCCGTGTGAACCGTCTTGATGGAGACAGCAAAGAATATGGGTATATAATAGATTACAAAGACCTTTTCAAATCCCTTGAAAAATCTATCAATGATTATACTGGCGAAGCATTCGAAGATTATGACTCCGAAGATGTAAAAGGCCTTCTAAAAGACAGATTGAAAAAGGGCAAAGAGCGTTTAGAAGAAGTTCGAGAATCATTAAAAGCATTATGTGAGCCAGTAGAGCCACCTAAAGGTACAACTGAACATCAAAGATATTTCTGTGGGACAAGCGATAATCCAGAAAGCCTAAAAGAAACCGAACCGCGAAGATTATCGCTTTATAAACTGACTTCATCATTTATCAGAGCCTATGCCAATATTGCCGATGAAATGGAAGAAGCAGGATATAATAAAAAACAGACTCAAGAAATCAAAAAAGATGTCGAGTTTTATGAAAAGCTTGTTCAAGAAGTGCGAATAACAAGCGGTGAAACAATCGACCTGAAAAAATTCGAACCCGACATGCGCTATATGCTCGATGCTTATGTTCGTTCGAATGAAAGCGAAGTGATCACCGATTTTGACAATAAAACTCTCGTAGATCTAATTTTGTTAGATGGTGAAGAAGCCACAAAAAAGCTTCCTAAAGAAATGCAAAAGAGTGAAGAAGCAATGGCAGAAGCAATCGAGAACAATGTCAGGAAAGTAATAATCGATGAGATGGCGGTTAATCCTGCTTATTATGAGAAGATGTCGGTTCTATTGGATGAGCTTATAAAATCACGAAAAGAAAAGGCTAAGAGCTATCGCAAATACCTGAAAGAAATAATCGAACTTGCAAATAAATGCAAAAATCCAGGCCTGAATGCAGATAAATATCCCAAGAAGTTGAAGAATGCACCACAAAGAGCTTTTTACGACAATCTTAAGAATTTTCAAGTATTAGGTTCCGATGGCCAGGATGAACCAATAAGCCAGGAAGAACGAGTGAGTTTTGCCATGAGATTAGATAAAGAAATCCGTAATAATCTTCAGGACAATTGGCATACAAACGAGATGAAAATCAGAATGGTCAAACAGGGAATTTCGAATGTCGTGGGAAATGACGATGAAATTATTGAACAAATCATAGAAATCGCAAGAAATCAAAATGAGTACAAAAACTGATCAAATCAGTATTAGCGGCATTAATATTGATATAGTCCGTAAAGAGATTAAAAATCTTCATTTAGCAGTATATCCCCCAAATGGGCGCGTCCGAATCTCTGCGCCCGAGCATACCAGTGATGAAACAATCCGCCTTGCTATAATCAACCGCATTAGCTGGATAAAAAAACAGCAAGAAGCTATGGCCAAACAAGAAAGACAGACCAAAAGGGATATGGTTTCGGGCGAAAGCCATTATTTCAAAGGGCAAAGATACTTACTCGAAGTAGTCTATAAAGACGAAGTGCCAAAAGTAAGAATTAGAAATGTAAAAAAACTAGAGCTTCAAGTAAGGCCAAATACAGACAGAGATAAACGAAAAACAATCCTGGATGAATGGTATCGCGAAAAATTAAAAAAACTGATACCTGAAATGGTTTCCAAATGGGAAAAAATAATCGGTATTAAGGTT
Source organism: Candidatus Zixiibacteriota bacterium (assembly GCA_046542255.1). Classification (GTDB taxonomy): domain Bacteria; phylum UBP14; class UBA6098; order JBKHBT01; family JBKHBT01; genus JBKHBT01. Next base: position 9,470 of record JBKHBT010000111.1, read on the forward strand.
TCAACCTGTCTTGTAAAGAAGATGAAGACTAAATGGGGATCATGCAATATAGCAGATCGCAGGATTTGGCTAAATCTTGAACTTATGAAGAAACCTTATGAATGCATCGAATATATCCTTGTCCACGAAATGGTTCATTTTTTTGAAAGACATCACAATGACCGCTTCCGCGAACTAATGGACAAATTCATGCCCAACTGGCGCCATCAAAAAGCCGAACTGAAAAGAGCACCACTTGCACATGAGGATTGGAAGTATTGATATAACTTGATTGGGAAGACTACCATATCAGTCGTCAAATCATCATGAATATAAAAATCCGCTGTGATGGCCGTTGTGGAATGGCCTAAATAGCGTGAGACGGCCTTAAGGCTGCGCTTGTGGTCGATAAGGGCGGATTGCCTTAACGTACGCGGATGGATATTATTGCGGCCTGTTACTTGGAAAGGTATTTATAGAAGATGAATCCCAGAATATAGTCCCTAAAATCATCGGCA
>JBKHBT010000112.1:0-9948 GCA_046542255.1 Candidatus Zixiibacteriota bacterium
CATACTTTTCAGGCTAAAACATCAGTAAAGCCTTTTGGGTATGTATTAAGTAGTATGTATATATTATATAGATATGGCCTTAAAAGATGTGTTAAGTTTGGAGCAATTTCTTCTTAAGGAAAATTAATTGCTTGACTTTAAGTAAATTATCTTTTTGATTAATATATTGAAAATATAAAAAGGAGGTAAAAATGAAAAGAATAGCAGGACTTGTCTTTATCCTTGCTATCAGTATGTTTGCTTTGGATGTCTATGATATCCAATACACAGATGACCCATCCGGCGATTCGCCATATCTCGATGAAACAGTCGAGGTTAACGGCGTGATTATCGCAACAAATTTCAGAGGCGATAAGTATTTTATCGGCGATGAGGAAGGCGGCCCATGGACTGGTGTCTATGTCTATGATTATGAACATGAGGTCGCTCTCGGCGATCTGGTTACATTGACAGCTGTTGTCGATGAATACTACAATCTAACGGAATTAAAAGAGGTTTCAGCATTTTCCATCGATGGTTCTGCCGATGTTCCAGAACCATATCTTACAACGACTGCAGATATCTCCGAGATGGAATCGCTCGAAGGCGTTCTCGTCCGTGTTGAAGATGTTGAAGTTGTAAGAAATGATACCACCGGCGTTTGGATTTCCGATGGCAGCGGCGAATGCAAATTCGGATTTAACTTTGACCATACTTACAGTCCAACTGTCGGCGATGAGCTGGAATTTATCAATGGCGTAATCGACTATAGCTGGGGGAATTATGTCCTGCAGCCAAGATTCGATGAAGATATTGATATGCCAGAAGCCGAGATGACAACAATTTACGATATTCAGTATTCCGATGATGGCCCTTCACCACTCGAAGGCTCTGTTGTTACCATTCATGCAATTTGCACGGCAAATAATTATAGCGGTAGCAATTATTTCCTCACCGATGTCCACGATTCCGGCCCATGGCATGGCATATATGTATATGATAGCGAACATGCTCCAGAAGTCGGAGACTATGTTACATTAACCGCAGAAGTCGATGAATACTACGACTATACCGAGCTTAAGAATGTTGCCAGCTTTACGGTGGATTCTTCCGGAGCAGATATCGATGTCTATGAAACAGATATGGAAGGCGCAGCTCAGGAATCGATGGAGGGCGTACTGGTCAAAGTCGATGAAGTCCTGATAGTCGATAGCATAAGAGAATATGATTGGCTGGTCACAAATGGCACAAGCACCATGCCGGTAATGAGCCATTTCGATTATACCTATGAACCAACTGTCGGCGATACTTTTGCCAGCATAACCGGCTTTGTTTTCTATTCATACGAAGAATACAAGCTCGAACCACGCTCGGATGATGACTTCGAATCCATGGAAATGGTCAAAGAAGATACTCCGATGCCGGATATGATAAATATCACTGCATATCCAAATCCATTCAATAGTTCCTGCAACATAAATGCCCCACTCAATTCAAGAATTAGTGTTATAGATAATAGTGGCAAAAAAGTGGAAGCCAAAATCGCAAATAGTACCATCAAATTCAGAGATGACACGGATTCTGGGATATATTTTATCCGAATTGAATCAGATGATAAAGTGTATCACGAAAGAGTATTGTATATAAAATAGTGGGCATTGCTTAACTTATTATACTAAAGCCACGCATTCAATTATAAATGCGTGGTTTTTTATTGCTCACTCGTTTAATATATTATGCCTATGAATCGATTTTGAGCCAAAATTTTTTTTTGTGACTTCGATATTCGATTTTTCTAATAAAAGTGGAATTGACAAGCGGCTTATTAGTTCGAGTTCCGTATTATCTCATTGCTATAAAGTAGAATGGATAGAATATCCTATCCAGGAAAAATCATTTCACAAAAATAATCTTAGTTAGGCCTTCATTATCAGATAGATTCCGAATAAAATAGACACCGCTGTCTATCTTATCATCAGGACGCCAGATATAGGGTGAAGATTCATCATCGAGTATGAACTCATCAACCACCTTGCCCGATATATCATATATTGCAAAACGAGAATCCGTGTTAAATCCTTCAGCAGAAATTGATATAGCCGAATTGAATGGATTTGGTGCAGCTATTATTTGCAGATTATCAGGTTTTGCTGTCATATCCGAGTCTATATCGAGTCTCTCATTTAATATCCACATCACAGCATCAGCGATGACTACCGAGCCATCGGTTGCGCCATCATCGCTAATCCTGACATAGCCCGAAGAGCCGGCATCGAAGGCATATTCGCCGAGATAATGCCATTCTGCGCCGGAGCCTTGTTGCGAGATAGCGATTGCGTCAAGGTCTGTGCCATTTATCGAGACAGGCACATTATTGCAACGATTCGAACCGGCTAACCACCACATATAGACGAAGTAGGTGCCATCATATGGCAGATCTGGTGTCCATGTAGCGAAATTGATATCGCCTCCCGCATTGCAAAAATCATAATCTCCTCGAAAACCATTCTCAGGTGCATAGCTTCCCGATGACCAGCCGCTGGATTGTGTAAATCCAGCTTCGCCATCATCGACAATAATAGTATCCGATGTATCAACAGGTGAAGGCCCGCCAGCGAAACAATATTCAACGCCGCCCCAGAATGAAGCATCGCCATCATCATAGCCCAAAGCCCACCAGCCAATTCCGAGAAGCCCATGATCTTTGGCAAATTCATATCTGGCATCGAAAGACATAGAATCCGAATACCAGCATTGATGCCATGTCCCATCACTATATCGATACCAGGGGCCGGGAGAATTTGCATCCCATTGGCGGCCATATGTTTCGGAATTGGCGATTGCGGTTCGATAGAAAACAGCACCATCATGGCCATAAGTGGATGCCCCACGTTCTGAACCATCACAGCTCCAGGATTGGCCATATAATGGTAGTCCCATGATCAATTTGCTTTTTGTATATGGATCGCTGCCATAATCATTCACTGACCATGCCAGATCAAAGCTCTCCAGCGGATCATCCAAAGGATCGATAGGGCCGGTTGTGGCCGAACCGCTGTAATGATAGCCATAGCCCATGATAAAAAGTGCATCACAATAAAGCGCAAGCTGATCGACATCGAATGCATCGCTCCAGTCAACGGGGGGAAGGCAGATTGATAGCCAGCTTCCTGGCGCGCGGACATCAAGACTATCGCGAAATTCGCGGCAGAATGTAACAACATTGGCAGCCGATGAACCGCTCGGCAGCTCAAAATCGATATTAATGCCGCTTCCGCCGCGCGCAAGCATCCCATCGATCGCATTGGATATGCAATTTCCACGATTGGCTGATGAACCTACCAATGCATCTATCGAGCTGGCATCGAAAAGCGCTATACATAAATCGACAGGTACTCCTGCGGCCAAAGCATCATCAACGACACTGGCTGAATACCAATTATGCGTATTTGTAACATTTCCAGAAGAATTAACAGTGAAATTGAAATAACACAGGCGCGAGATTAGGTCGAATCTTGGGCAACTATAGTCATCTTCCCAATATGGTACAAAACCGTAAACCTCATGAGAAAGCTCAACCGCCCGTTTTGGCGTTCTATCAGCTGCGCCATGATTGAAATCCATCTTTCCGAATTGACGAATATGCTCCAGATGTGCTGACTGGCCATAAGCTGCAAAAACCAGGAAAATAATGAGGAGTGTCCTTTTCATTATTTAATATACACCACCCTATGAAGCTCTTCATTATTTCCAGTTTTAATAAAATATACACCAGAAATTACGCTCTCACCAGGTATCCATTTTTGGTTAGTGATATCGTGCTTATTGGCTATATCACATTTGCCAAATTTGTCGATTAGTTTGCCTTCGATATCATAGATTTCGATATGAGTGATTCCTTTGCCAGAAATTGTAATAGCGCTATTGAATGGATTGGGGTAAGCTTTTATCGATAAGCCTTCCGGGATTTCATGTGTTTCATCGATATCTGTCGAAGTCGAAGTCAGGGTAACGACTACAAGAGGATGATAGTTCACCAGTTGGCTTTCTGATGCAATGAATTCAACCATTCCATCATAGGTATTATCTTCTTCTTTTAGCACCATACCATAATTATGGGCTGGATTACGAATCCAGCTTCGAGCTGCATTTGTAATAGTCCAATGATACCAGAATGGATATGATGTCGCCGGGCCGAAGTCTTGATAATCCAAATGAAATTCTTCGCGATCTGTCGGAACGCCGTCTGCGCCGGGAACTGTCCATTCAGAAATGCCATATCTTGCTTCATCGTAGCAAACGTAATTTTCGCCATCGAGTAAAGGCTCGCCGAGATATTCATTATATTCGCCATCTTCTTTATCGCCTTCATTCCAGAGCCTATTGAGTTTATACAGCGCAAGCCTTTTGTCACCAGATGGAACCGATGTATGCGGCCTCTTATAATATAGATAAAATTCGGCTGATTCGAGAAAATAGCCGGATGTGTCGATATCTGACATATCGAATTTAATCACGGTTGCGCCATTTTCATATTCCGAGTCCCATGTTGCAATATAGCGATTTTCACCGCCGGTATTTGTCCTGGGTGCAAATGGCAAAAGATGCGCATCGGTATTATCCATATAGCCACATCCAGTCTGTGTTTGCTGGAGAATCTGCCAATTATTGATGGCCTTTGCCCAGGCATTTCGCATTTTAACAGCAGAAAGCGCGCCTGCATTCATAAGGCCGCCGGGATAATAATTTCCATAATTATCATTCGTCCAGGGAATAGCATCGACAGCATTTAGATAAGCGAATGAGTCAATAGAAGTCCTTGCATCATATAGTATTTCCAGAGCTTCTATACCTGCCCAGAGGCCTGCCGAGCTGACATCATCGCCATAAATATCATAGACTTCGATAATTGTGCCAGTTGGCCAGTACCAATCGAAATCGGGGGCTGTGTAGTCATGGCCGACTATTCTATCGAGATTGGTCTCGAGATCGCCCATGCCAACTCCGTCATTATCGGTGCCGGCAAGGCCGAGGCCATATTCGCCATTATCGCCATAGAAAATCCTATCTGCATAGATATGTGACAGAACACCCAGACAAAATGCAAATTCCGGATGATTCGATGGATCGCTCAGGTCGAATGTACTGGTTACATAGTCATAGTATGTGTCCCCAAATGCCATTTCATGAGCATGGTCAGAAAGCGAATTGCTCGTCCAAAAATTCTGATAAGCCCAGTCGGCGAAAACCGAGCCGGAAATAATCTCATCCTGATAAGCTACATAGAAAGCTGCCGATGTAGGTAATGCGTCATCGGTGAGAAGCATACCAGCGATTTCGGCTACCTGAACATGCGAACGAGGCCCCCAAGAAAATAGCGATGTTGATAAAATTAGTATCATATATAATATTAACCATAAATTCTTTTGCATACAAACCTCCTTGTATAATCTAAAATAAATATAAACTTCAAAAGCCAAAAGCAATTTTTTGGATTTGCTTTTTTTCTCCATATATAACTAGATATCTCTTCAAAAAGCATTCATATAGTTCTATCCCGAAGAAAGAAGTAAGGTCTTTCGTAAATACGAGGTATTTGTTATAGCTAGAAACTTAACAAGAAAGGACTTACATCAAATGAGCCTTATTTAAACTATCCTGCCTATCTTTTACGTCCTTTTCTATCCTGGTTTACATTCTTTCGACCCAGGATTTTGAAAGATGAAAAAGATTTATCTGACAATGCGCTGTTCCGCATTGTCTGTTGGTAGTTTTCTCCTCACCTAATATTATAGAGAATTTCTGCCGAAAGGTAAAGAATCTATTGTAAAATAATTATTAAATTATTAAGAGCTTATTAAGTGTTGTTCAATTCTTCATATAATTCGCTTTGGGATAAATTACATCTCGAAGGATAAAACAAGGCCTTAAAAATAATATTTGCTGTATAACATCTTTTTATATAAATTCAAATTATGAAAAATGCAATTTTGACATCGATATTGCTTGGCCTACTTCTTCTTGCAGGGTGTTCCAGCAGGCAATATATGCTCTACGAACCACATGGCCGCTCGGGTGGCCAGTTTGTGCGGCATAGTGCATATACTGTATCATATAATGAGAACTATGAACTTGCCAATTGGGTCGCCTATGAACTTACCAGAGAAGAGCTGAATGGCAAATTCGAAAGAACCAATGATTTCCGCCCGGATCCCATGATTTTTGATAGCACTGCCGATGTTGACGACTATTATAACTCTGGCTATGACCGAGGGCATCTTGCTCCGGCTGCAGATATGGCATTCTCCAGCATTGCCATGAGCGAATCATTTTTCTTCTCAAATATTGCGCCACAGGAGGCATCATTCAATCGGGGAATATGGAAGAAGCTGGAAAGCCAGGTTCGTGATTGGGCCGAAGAATACGGCGAGGTGCAGATAGTTACCGGCCCGGCATATATCGATGTAAACCCACCGCGAATTGGCGATAATGAAGTAGCCGTACCCGACTATTTCTTCAAGACCGTACTCGTATGGAATACCGATGTCAAGAAGGCCATCGGATTTTTGATGCCTAATAAAAGATGTGAAAAGGATTTGAGCGACTATGCTGTTTCTGTCGATTCTGTCGAGACATTTACCGGCTTCGATTTCTACCATGTACTGCCCGATGATATCGAGGAAACGATAGAGAGAGAAGCTTCGGTTTACGAATGGAGCTTCGACTGATAGCCAATCTGGCTTCGACTCCGCTCAGCCAGCGTGTGGATAGCAATTCCATATTCGGTATCCGAGCAAAGTCGAGGACACAGTGCAACTATTAGGCTGGCTTATAGAATTTGTCCAGTATCGATTCCAATTGGATATATAATTTCTGATAATTCAATGCGCTTTTCAGGTAATTCAATCTCGCAGACTCTTCTGCATCCTGGCTCTGGATTACAAAGACATAGTCATTTCTGCCCTGGCGATAAAGTTCCAGCTCTTCTCTTGTCTGCTTTTCGGCTAGCTCGATTTGTTGACGGTATATCCCAAGAAGTTCTTGCATATCGCTTAATTTCGAATGGATATTTCTTATCGATGAAATTATCCCAATTTCGGTTTCTTCGATTTGTTTTTCGAATTGCTCGATTTTCAGGCGATTGGCTTCTATTTCGGCATTTCCAGATGTTTTGCCCCTGGGGAATTGCCAGCTTAGGCTGACTGAGACATCCGGCTGGTCGATTATTAGTGCATCGATGAAATTCTTATCCGATTGTTTGAGTCCGGCGCGTGTTACAAGGCTAAGGTCGTCTTTGAGTGATTCGTCTAATATTTCGCCACTTTTTTCGAGTATAGTTATCGTCTTTCGCATAGTCGTTAGGGACCTGGAATTTCTAATGAAATATGCGATGAGCGAATCGACAGGCTTTAACTGATGCATCTCGAAAATATCGAATTTCGGATTGTATTCGGCTATTTTATCATCGCCTGTAATTTCTTGAAGCCTATTTGTCAATGCCCTGACATTCATCCTATTGGCCTCGGTTTGAAGCTCCGCTGCTTTCAATGAAGCCTCTGCGCGGATCACATCTACCTCGTCGATTAGATTGCTTCGTCTTCTTCTTTGGTTTTGTTCCAATGATTCTTTGGCGAGTTTTCGCCTTTTTTCGAGAATATCGTTCTCTTCTTTGTAGTATGCCCAATCGAGAAAGTGAAGCGTATTTTCGGCGAGCAGGGCCTCTTTGGCTTCGATTGCATCGATGCGGCTTTGCTCGATTTCGATATCTTTCATTTCATATGGCAGGCTATAGAGCAAACCTTTGTAATTTTTCATAAGCGGTTGAATATACGTAATATATATCGAGTTCTCGAATGCATTATCCGGGCTTTGTGAATACATTGGATTATCCTCGAAACTGTACCAGCTATTTCCCATCGATACATCAGCGCTCAGGATTCCACCGCTTTCCCAGAATAGCTGCTCGATACCACCTTCGATATAAACCGACTGGCTATTTTCGAGCCCGCCGGGTTGTGTCTGTGAAATCTGGCTAAAATGCGAAACACCAGTCTCGGCCGAGATATTCATATCCTGGGAGCCAAGAAGCCCTCGTTTTTCGACTTCAATAATATCCGTACCGTATTCCACACGCTGGAAAAGTGGATGATTCTCTGCGATTTTCATCTGGAATTCATCCATCGTTATTTCTGGTGCATTCTGTTCGGAAGCCTTTTCCTGTGAAAATACAATGCTGTTTAATATAAATGCCATTGCTAATATGATAAGCAGCCTATTTATAGAATATCTATTTCTCATTCTTTTTATCCTTTCTTTTTCCAAATCCGAAAAGGCTAATGATGTCGTTATTTACCATATATAATGATGGAATAAAAAGCAGCGTTAGCGTAGTTGCGAAAATGAGTCCATATGCCATTGCCATGGCGACCGGCGCAATCATATCCGAGACTCCAAGTATGCCATAGACGGTCGGCAAAAGCCCTGCTACTGTTGTGATAGTAGTCAGAAGGACTGGCCTAAGCCTCTCGCTGGCACCCTCTACGATATTCTCAATAACGCTCTTTCTATCGCCTTTATTGTTTTTGAAAATGGTATTAATTAAGTCTATCATGATGACGCTATCATTGACCACAACGCCAGAGAGACCAACTATTCCGATAATTCCCATGAAAGACAAAGGCATTCCATGCAATGTGAATGCAACCAATGCGCCAATGATTCCAAATGGAACAACAGCGATGATAATAAGTGGCTGAGTCGGCGACTTGAAAAGCAAAATCAATACAAAGAGAATAAGCAATATTGCAAGGCCAAATGAGTAAGCAACATCGCCGAGTGTTTCCTTAGTCTGTTTTGCCTCGCCTTCGAATTCCAGCTTGGCCTTTGGATAATTATCATTAAATGTCTCGAAATAATCCTGTAGCATGAGATTGGCCTGTGCAGATGTGATCTTATCTTCATCGACTTTAGCATTAACAGAGATAGCTCTTTCGCCTTCATAGTGTGCGATATTTGCCATGCTTTTTCTCTCGATTATATAGGCAACATCACCGAGTCTTATGAGTCTATTTTGTTTATTCGGAATTTTCAGCGAAAGCAAGTATGCCTTGTCTTTTTGAAAGCTATCATCGACTTTTACTCTGAAATCCAGAAGCTCATCGCCAGTTTCGATCGATGTTGCGATCATTCCGTCATAGGCAGTTCGGACTGTCTGGGCAACATCCTGGACAGTAAGGCCAAGTTTTGCAAGTTCTTTGTAATGGAAACTTATTTTCATCTCAGTTTTGCCTTTGAATATATCATCCTGTATATTATAGGTTCCATCTACTTTTTTCAAGAAATTTTTTAAGTGAATCGGATATTTCTTTTGATACATTCAAATCATCGCTAATAATCTTGACATCGATTGCTTCGCCAGGAGGTGGGCCGTGCTTGGCCTCCATGATTTTTAGCGATGTGAAATGGGAGTACTTTTTCATATTGATATTTTTCCGCAGTTTCATGACAATATCCCTGGCGGCAAAATCACGTTCATTGACAGGGACCAGCGAAATAGTAATCGTTGACCAATGCTCATAATTGCCCTTATTACTGAAAAACTTCGATTCATGCCTGCCGATAGTCGATTTAACCGATTCATAAGGATTTTTTGGTAAGAGGCTTCTAGCTTTTTTCTCGATTTCAGTAGTGTATTTGCTCATTTGCTCGAGGCTCGTCCCCGACTCAGTTTCCAGGTCTATTCGCACGATATTAGATGCCATAGAAGGCATTAGCTGGAAATTCTTGATTGTGTCTTGAGAAAGATTGATCGATAGTATAAAAATGCCAATAAGAAGCACTACCACGACATATCGGATTTTTAACATAAATTTTAGGAATTTGCTATAAATTCTTTTTACCGGAGAGAACCAGTCTTTTTTCTTCTTCGGCGCTTTTGTGTGTGCCAGACAATGCGCTGTTCCGCATTGT
>JBKHBT010000113.1:0-9924 GCA_046542255.1 Candidatus Zixiibacteriota bacterium
TTCTATTATCTCAGGCGAGACCGAAGTGCATGGAGCGCTTGTCGATCTGGATACGCAGGTCGAGACTAATCAGATAGATATTTCTGCACATCTTACAGCAGATGATGATATGGACGATACAAATGAACTTAATGCTTCTGTCAATTTCAATGATGGTACAAATACCCTCACAATTACAGATGCTGGGGGCGATTTAACTACTATAATAGATAATGAAGCCGATGACCTTTCCGATAATTATCTTGGCGATTTATCTGATGTTTCGACTACTGGCGCATCCACTGACCAGGTACTTCAGTTCGATGGTACAAACTGGGTTCCCGGAACTGTTTCTGCAGAAGATAATCAAACAGATGTCGAGGTTCCTCTTACATCGACAGGAGATTTTTCTATTATCTCAGGCGAGACCGAAGTGCATGGAGCGCTTGTCGATCTGGATACGGAAATCGCTGCTCTTTCTTCGGCAGGATATGTAACAGATCTTCAGAGTGCCTATAATGGTGGTAATACAATAGATGTAATAGCTTCAACACCCGTTACAATAAATGCATCAGGCGATTATAATCGTGGCCTGGATATTTGTGCAGAAAATTCCAAAGCAATCAGAGTCGAAAATGCTTCAACAGATGATGATCGAGCAACTTTCCATGCTTTTAATGCATCAAATGGTACAGCCTTTTATTGTTCGGGACATTATCGAATTTCTGGTACATCGAGCGTCAGGACCTATTCTAATGCCGGACTACATTTCCAACTCGATAGAAATAATGAACCTACCACAAATGACAGCTTCACAGTGCGTGATGGCAATGATGATGTTATTTTTAGCATTCACGAAGACCGTAGCGTAGATATGCTAGGTGAGCTGGATATGCACTCAAATCAAATAAAGAATGTCGCAACAGCTACAGTTACTGGTGATGCATTGCCCTATGGGCAAACAGCTGAAGGCGATCTTTCGGGTAGCTATCCCGCTCCTACTGTCGATGGCCTTCAAGGAAGAACGATTGCCTCGACAGCTCCATCCAGTGGGCAGGTATTAGGTTGGGATGGCAGCTCATGGGCACCGGTCGATGACAATGGCGGCACAGATGACCAGACTCTTGCTGAAGTCTATGCAGAAAGCGGGAATATTGTCGATATGAGCGATGGCGATATTTTATTCAGAACACCTGCTGGCGCAGACACCACATTATTTATCGATGATGATGGCCAGGTAGGTATTGGCAATGCCGACCCATCCAATAGGCTGGATATTACAGACAATGATGGATTTGGTGCAATCAGAATTGGAGAAATCCTCGAAGACTCTCTTGCCGGCGCAATACGCTATTCTGGCGGGCATTTTGAAGGCTATGACGGTACGGAATGGCTTTCTTTCGATGAAGCTGTCGATGAGGACTGGATAATAACAGATAGCGTTCTTTATACTCACAGACTTCTTGGCATAGCAAAAGGTGGCGCTGGAAATAATTTATATGGCAGCTCTATTCATACACATGTCAATCTCGGCATTAATTCAAATACCGGAGAAGATGGAGTTGAGCAACTTTATGTAACAGTCGCTGGCGGAGAGGGTAATACTGCTATAGGAAGTTATGCTGTCGTTGCTGGAGGCCAAAACAATCAAGCTCAGGAGAACTGGACAGCTATTACTGGTGGATATAATAATCAGGCTGGAAACTATTATTCCTTTGTTGGCGGTGGATACGAAAATATAGCAACTGGCACTAATTCTGTGGTATGCGGAGGGAATAGTAATCAAAGTTCTGGATACGGTTTTATTGGTGGTGGGTCAAATAACAATATCGCTTTAGGCACGAGAGCAGTTATAGCAGGTGGCGATGGCAATACTATTTACGGAGAATATTCATCTATCGTAGGTGGCCAGTCTAATACGGTTTTTGGTAACTTATCTTTTGCTTTTGGTTACAATGCACAGGTTCCAGCTGGTGAAGATCGTTCTGCTGTTTTCAATTGGACAGATGGGGACGGCACAGTTTTCATTGAAACCGATGCTCTAACTACCGGTTACGAACTATATGTAAATGGTTCCGCTCTTGCTTCTGGTGGTACATGGGATACCTCAGATATGAGATTTAAAACCAATATAAATACTGTTTACAATGCATTGAATATAGTTGACCGGTTAAGGCCTGTTAGATTTGAATGGAAAGACAATATAGAATTTAAGACCGTAGAAGACCAATCTATAGGTTTTATCGCACAAGAACTTGATATGGTTTTACCCGAACTTGTTACTATTGCGAATAATGATGATGGTAGTCTGGCTGTCAATTATAATGGAATCATCCCGATTAATACTGCCGCCATAAAAGAACTGGTCAATAGAACAGAAAACCGGGATGAAAATTTACAAAACCAAATTGATGATTTAAGGCAAGAGAACAATAAGCTGCGTCTTATGCTCGAAGAACTAAAACGTCAAGTCGAAGATAACAAATAAGTAAAAAAAGAGCTTTGGAAATACCTTCCAAAGCTCCAACCCTAAGTATAAGCCCCAAAAAAGAGATACATTTAATAAATCGATGTTCTTGCCTCGACTTTCATTAATATCAATTCATTATCAAAATTGCCAAACCTGGATACCATCGTAGGTGTCCTAATTTGAAGCCAAAGATTACTTGTGGAAGACATTGAATCGGCATGTACTGGATGCAGATTATATCCACCCGGTCCGTAAATTGTTGGTGTTGCATATGTCATATTTTCTCGATCTGCACGTACAATGCAGCTATCGGTAAAATAGCTTTCCATAGGCGGCGAAGGGGCTTCATTGAACAATGCTCTCAAAGAATACTGATTATACCCAGGCTCATCTTCCAGTTTCCAATTTTCAGTATTAAAAGAATAAAGTCCAAGGTCAACATATTCAGAACCACGGTTTTTGACGATATATCTATCAGCTTCATCTGAGTTGACCCATTCATCGACTTCTGAAGTATCGCTTACCCAAACAGTATCTGTTCCAGATTTATCTGCTTCGAGAGCAATAGTCGGCGGATTATAGACAACAAAATCATCAGCATCGGCCGGGTAATCTTCGACATTAGTCGCCAAATCATATGCTCTTGCCCTGAAATAGTATATCGTATCCGGCTTTACTTCTGTTGGGTCTTCCGGGCCGAACCATGCATTGGTAAGCTCTGTGCCAATATGCCAATCATGCCAATTCCCAGGATCGGAAGATTTGCTCCATTGAATATCATATTTCCAAATTCCCCAGCCCTGTCCATCTTCGAAAGTCGTATCTATACCAGCCCAGGAAATATAAAACACAGCTGATGATGATATAGTATCCGGCACTGCTACATAAGATGCCGGTTCTCTAAGGTCGCGGTCAACATTTCGAAAACCGCCCCACATTTTATAAGTGGTGCTTGTAGAAACCTGCTCGCTAGTTTTACTTCCATCACCAATATTATCGGTGCATTTATAGGAAACACTCGACCTATAATCTGCTTCTGATGCACCGCCTCCAGAAAATGTTCCCATCGTCATAGTCCGGCTACCATCCGAAGGCGACTGGCCGAACAATATCAAACAAATAAATGGAATAAAAAAAATTAGTTTTTTCATTATCACTCCTATTTTTACATCATCTCAAAACTCATTAATGTCAAAAAAGACAAAATCTTACTTTCTTGAATTATATCGGATATAAACTTACAAGCTTAAATAAGTTTTTGATTTTTTTAAAATAAAAAAGCCGCCCAAATAGACGGCTTTTTGTATAATATTTCTAAATATGCTATTTGATTTTGCCCAATCTTGCACCAAAAAGGCTTGCATATTGTAAATATTTTTCAGGGATCAGCTTCTGATCGAGCACTTTTGGCCCCAATTTTACGGGAACGATATCAGCTCCCTGCAGGCAGACTACAACGCCATAATTTTCTCTGGCGACTTCTGCCATTGCAGATGAACCGAATCTAGTGGACAAGAATCTATCGAAAGCGCTTGGCGCTCCACCTCTTTGGGTATGTCCCAAAACAACAGAACGGGATTCCCAATCCAGTTCGTCCTGAATTTCTTCAGATAGTTTGCCTGCAATACCGCCAAGCCGTACATGGCCAAACTCATCCTTCTCGAGGTCTTTGAAAAACAAAGAACTGGAATCATTGGCCGAAACAGAAAGCCTTGCACCTTCGGAGACTGCTACAATAGCGTAATTTTTCCCATTGTCTCTTATTTCTCTGAGCTTATCGATAAGGTCATCCATACTGAATGGTTCTTCTGGTAGCAATATAATATCGGCAGCGCCTGCAACACCTGCTTCCAGCGTTATCCATCCAGCATGTCTTCCCATCAATTCAATGACAAAAACACGGTTGTGACTTCTTGCAGTAGTCCTGATTCTATCTATTGAATCCATAGCGATATTTATCGCCGTGTCGAAACCGAAGGTAACATCGGTTGCAGAAAGGTCATTGTCTATGGTCTTAGGTACTCCAACTATATTCAAACCTTGCTTGGAAAGTTCATATCCGGCGGTATTTGTATCGTCTCCGCCGATTACTATGATGCAATCCAGTCCAAGCTCTTTGAAGTTCTCGACAGCTTTTTCAAGGCTCTCCTTAGATTTTACAGGATTAGTCCTTGAAGTTCCGAGGATGGTTCCACCTTCGGAAACTATATCGGCAACATCTTTTATCTCGAGTTTTCTGGTTTTCTTTTCGAGTAGTCCTCGCCAGCCTTCGAGAAGGCCGACAATCTCGAAACCATATTCTTTGATGCCTCTATAAACTGCTGCACGAATTACTGCATTTAATCCCGGACAATCTCCACCGCCGGTTAATATAGCGACCTTCTTAGACACTGTACCTCCTTATAGGGTAAATAGATTCAAATTATACATTTACCTTATCGGTAAGTACGCCATAAAGTACCATATCAGCAATCATTTCATTGCTGTCTGATAGCGAGAAGCTTTCCTTTTCGCTAACCCAATACAGTGTCAGGCTTTCGATGATACCATAAATCATAATAGTGTGTTTTTCAAGATCGATATCTTCTTTGACGATTCCGTTTTCCTGAAGTGCTTTGAGTGAATCAGTGATAACAGAAAGTAGTTTTCCCATTTCACTTTTGTAAACTATGCTGTCTGGCCTGATGACCTTCTTAAGTTCAGTAGCAAGCACCCATGCACGATCTGGATACTCTTCTGAAGACTTAAGAAAAAGGCCGAGTACATGTTTGAAACGATCGACAGGATCTTCGATATCGTTTACTTCTGGAAGAATATTGTCAACAAACTGCTCGACAAAGTCGGTAAGAATTGTTGCTAGGATTTCTTCCTTGGAATCAAAGTACAAATAAATTGTACCAACTGCATAACCGCTTTCTCGTGCGATCTGCTCGATTGTTGTGTTTTGGTAACCTTTGGCTGCGAAAAGTTCTGTGGACTTTTTCGCAATGTAATCCTTTTTGCGATAATCAGGTTTACGTGCCATTTTTTTCTCCTTGCGTTTGGGTTGATTTGTCGTGCAACAACAATTTAGTTAAACTAATAAGTAATGTCAAATACTTTTTATCCAAATTAGAAAATAAATTACATCTTATTACTTAAAAAGTTTTTGGGAATATTTTTACGGCATGGAAAACTTTGCCCACAACTCTACAACTACTGTGTGTCTATGATGACTATAAGGCCCTACAGTCCAAGCAGGAGGGTCGAAACGGAAGTATAAATCAAATACATCACCTGCAAATGTCATATGGCCAATATTTTCACCGGTTAAATTGTACTGCCCGAAATCAGAATATAGCAATTCATCGATGATTATATCATCCGAGCTGGATTCCTGGTTGAAATGGATGGTATCGATGGTCAAAGTGTCATCGATAAAAAGTGCAGAAAGGCAATAACGATTTCCACTAACGCCACCAACAGATTCAGCAAATGTAAGGCCGCCTGTAGCCTCTGGCACCTCGCCGGTGAAAGGAATACTATCGGGCAATAATATCTTCAAACCAAAATCCTGATAACCATCACCCGTATGCTGCACTTTAATTGCTGGACTGACAATTGCATTATAATTCCTTATCGTATCAGGAGACCAAGTATTTGTATCGACCTGGAAAGAAAGAGTCGGTAAATATTCTGGCCCTATAAAAGGCGGATTGCCCAGAAGCGTCGGGGTATGGCCATCGGAAGCCCGAAAAGAGAAAAGAATCGATTCCTGTGCAAATATCGAGTCTGGCTGTGCAAAAAATTCTACGCCAGAAGCGAATGAAGTATCCGGTTGTTCGGCAATTTGCATTTCGACAATTTCATAGTCATGGCTTCCAAATTGGCCGTCATTATCGAGGTCCGCAAGTAGATTCACATATAGAGGGGGCAAACCATCGGCATCACGGTAATTAACACGAAAGGTAAAAACAGAGTCCATATTGCCGCTTTCTGGATAATACATTTCAGAATGTTCGTATAAAATGGGTGGTGAATTAAAGGTATGATTATAATGTCCCGGCGTTCCTCTTTCCATGGCATTCTCGGCAAATCCTATGGTAAATGCCGGAATATGCCATGATGCAGAAGATGTGCCATCGCCGGGTGGATAGTTTCGCGACATCGAATACCATGCGCTATCGATTGTCGCTCTGTGGCCAGAAAGAGGCCAGCCTCCATCGCCTGCATCATCGATTACCCAGCTTTGCAAAGTATCCGGATTGTCATAGAGCCTCAATTTTAGCTGCGTATCGTATAGCCTAAGCCTCGGATGAATCATATCTGGCGGCTGGGCAAGATTACAAATAGCCTGATTCCTTCGCGCAATCACGATAAAGCTATCTGGCTGTATTGTAAGCGAATCGATATCGAATAATTTGACCCAATAATGATCGCTATTGAAACCGTATATACTAAAAGGTGTTTTGGAAAAATCACAAACCTTCTCTGTTCTATTGTACAGTTCTATCCATTCTCCAGTAATTGCGATAGAGCTACCCATCCACATTATTTCATTTATTATGATATCCTGCTTTTCCCAATGAACTTTGAAGGTATCGCTATAGAAATAACCGACAGAATCGGTATCATCGTAGAGTGTTATCCTTGCTGTCCATACCTGTCCAGGATCGGTAGAATCAGATGGCAGTACTGAAGTATAAGATGGCATAGTCGAATCGACTGTCTTGTGTTTTACCATTCCATCACAAATCCATTCGAAAAAGCATTTCACCGGCCTTGGTAGATCATCTAAATCTTCTACGCCGAAAGCCTCCAGTGTTATCGTTGAATCATCGCCGACTGCCTCAGGGTTTCTCACAAGTGAATCCGGTGGAAAAGGTGGGATATTTTCATAATTTGTTGCACCAGGTGTGCCTCTTTCAATCGAACCGGGCCGCCATCCTACCTGGAGACAGCCATAATGCCAATTCTCGCGGACAGTTCCATCACCTGGCGGATTATCCCTTTCCATCGACCACCATCTAAGGCCGGGAACATATCTTCCTGCGCTCATCGAGCCAATGCAATCATCGGCCTGATCGATCAAAGTACTGCCATAACGAAGGCTAATGCAGCTATTATTATTCGGCAGTATCAAATTGTCTTCTACAAGGTCAATAGTCGCAGACACCTGTGAATTTTCTGGTTCGAGGCGGCTTATCAGAAAATATCTCCAACCTTCCAAAACGCCCTCATCGATGGTGAAAATCAGAGAATCTCGAAAAAAAACATCGATTGGAGTCGATGCAAAATCGATATCTGCGCCGGTCATAGAGCGCAATTCTAAAAACTCATCGATGCTGGATCGCGAAGTCCCCATCCACATAAGTTCATTAATTATAATATCGCCTGGCGATAGGGCAAAACAGCTAATACACGAAAGAATTATTAAAATCAATATTTTTTTTGTCATAGTGTCTTATCTTTTTTTTCTTCACTGGCACAAAGATAAAACAAAATCGGTAAACTTAAAAGCAAAAATACTTATCAAGCCTAATAAGGCTCTCTTCATGCATTTTCTTTAATAAAGAATTCTTTATAATTTCACATGAGAAATTTTCTAAAGCTTTTAGCTGCTTTTCTTCATTATAGCAAATGAGTGCTACATCATGTCCGATAGAAAGCGCTTCCAAAGCAACCTGTGGGGTATCGCTGTATTGTGTTGCTCCACCCATCAAAAGGTCATCGGTAAAAACCGGGCCATTGTAACCGATATTAATTATCCCATCTTCAACAGTATCAGAGCGGATTATCTCTATCGCTTTCTGTGAAACCGTTATTGGCTTATCCGAAATCTCTGGGACAATGATATGAGTTGTCATAATAGCATCTACCTTACCAATTGCACTTTTTACGAATGGAATCAAGTGGTATTTCAGTTCCCCTTCGAAAATTGGAAGGCTTTCATGTGGATCGATAAAGGAAGTGCCCAGGCCAACAAAATGTTTTGCACAACTATAAACTCCCGCCGATTGGATACCTTCGATTGCTGCCAGTGCATATTCGGAAACCTTAATATAATTATCTGCGAATGTCCTTTCATGTATATATGAATTTTCTGAGCCAATGTCAACAACCGGCGCAAGATTCATATCTATTCCGATATCCTTAAGGGCTTTGGCTGACTGATAATAAGCGCTCTTTATAGTTTGCCTTGAATATTTATGTCCCATCTGGCGATTCGATGGGTGATTTGGGAACCCTTTTTGTATTCGGCTTTTATCGCCACCTTCCTGATCTATCATGATAATTATATTATCTCGAAGGCTTTTAATTTCATTACAAAGCTTCTGAAGATCATCGATCGTATCAAAATTTCGATTGAATAAAATAATCCCGAATAGATTTCTTTTGGTGATCATATGGCGAATAAATGGAGTCACCTTTTTGCCCGGAAGCCCAAATACAAAACGTTTTCCAATATCACCTATCATTTTTCTCCTTCACCTATTATAAAGTTAATTATAAAATAATTAAAAATAAATACTTCACAAGGTTAAAGAGTTACTGGTTATTTGTAATTTGTCGAGATATTTATATTTAATTTTCAGTTTCTTTTTTAGATTTTTTGTTTGATAGATTTTTCAGACAATGCGCTGTTCCACACTTTCATACTTTTCTGCTAAAACATTAGCAAAGCCGTTACATTATGTATGTTACGTATTATTATCATGTATTTATGACCTTAAAAGAGAAATTAATATAACTTGACGATAAATAATAAAGGCCTTAGATTAAACATAAGGTAACGATCTGATTCATTTTAGGGGAGTGATAAAAATGTTCGAAAGAAATAATGAACGACAATTGATGGTCGAAAATCAGATAAAAGCTCGTGGGATTAAAGATGAAAAAGTACTCGAAGCTATGCGAAAAGTACCAAGACATCTATTTGTACCCAAAGATCTTCGAAATCAAGCCTACGAAGACCACCCGATCCATATTGGTTATTCTCAAACCATATCACAGCCATATATCGTTGCCTTTATGACAGAACTTTGTGAGCTGGAAAAGCATTCTAAGGTGCTGGAGGTTGGCTCTGGTTGTGGTTATCAAAGCGCAATTCTTGCTGAGATATGTAGTGCAGTGTTTTCTATTGAAATTGTATGCCCACTTGCGGAAAGAGCAAAGAAAACATTAAACAAACTTGGATATGGAAATGTTATCATGAAATGCGGCGATGGCTATTCGGGATGGGAAAGAGCTGCTCCTTTCGATGCTATTATTGTCGCAGCAGCGCCAGAGACAATACCGCAAAAATTACTCGACCAGCTTGCAGATGGCGGAAAGATGATCATCCCTGTTGGCAAGTATAATCAAAATCTCAAGAAAATCACCCGCAAGGGCGATGAGTTTATTGAAGAGCATATCTTGCCAGTAAGATTCGTACCAATGACAGGTAAAATTCAAAATTCTTCAAAAAAGAGTGGAAATATTTAGTTTTAACTATT
>JBKHBT010000023.1:0-39202 GCA_046542255.1 Candidatus Zixiibacteriota bacterium
ATGATAAATTAGTATTAAATGCAAGAAGCAGGTATATCGGTATAGAAAACTATATTTTCATTAGTTGCATCGATATTATTTGGGAAGCTATTCAGCAGCTGCATCGAGTAATCCGAAATACAAAAAAAATCCCTTTCGAAGGTAGCAGTGAAATATTTCAAGAAGAAGTTGATGATAATAATCATTTTAAACATATTCGAGCAGTTTTTGGTGCCCATTCTGTCAATTTAAATGATAAATATGACAAGGATAATAAGCGCTATGCAAGCTGGCCAACTTCGAAATTAGAACAAGATCTTAGTGTATTTTTGTATAGTCTTGAACCCAGCAAAAATGATATCACATTTAGCATAAAGTTTACCGATCTTATCGATTTTGTTAGAATCCGGTACAACTATCTTGATTCACTTGCAAATAGAATTGAGGATCAATATGAAGAGTTTCTTAATAAAATGAAGAAAAGTAAAATATTCAAAAAAGATGATCCATTCGAACAAATTGAGTTACTAAAAAGAGAAGCTACGAAGCGTTTTGGAGAATGCGATTATTTGGTGAGTTTACTTGATAAAATTTATGGAACTTTACTCATAGAATGTACAAATTATCAAAATTACGAGAAAGTTAATGAATACATATATGTGCTAAAAGATGCTTTAGAAGATGTCAGAATAAATCTTCAAAATATGGATATTGAAAATTTAGAATTGTATGAAATTTTTAGTAATAATTACCCGCAGGAAATTGATTTCCAAATGATACGCTTAGATGATCCAAGACATTTTGCATCTCATTACTCGTTTAGAAAAAAAATTAAATCCTTCCTAAAAGATTATATCGTTTTTACAGATGATTTGGAATACGAAGAAGAGAGTATGTTAATCGATGTTGGTTTACATTTTTATAGAAAAGATAATCCTTAATTTTCTCTCTCGTCCCCCTGCTCCTTCGGCAGCACGCATCCTCTAACGCTCCAGCGTCCAAAACACCATAAAACAACTCCTCAAAACAAAACTTCAGCTTGACTATATAAGTTATAACTATATAATTTAACTGATTGCTCAAGGAAGGAACAATATGAATTCTTCAACATTAAAAAAAGTTAACTTGATAGATAAAATCCTAAATGCTCAAGATAAAGAGCTGGAGGATATTACTGAATATATCAAGCAGCTTAATATTTCAAAAGCTAATAAGATTTCTACCAGTTTAGAAGGTATTTGGGCTGAATGTGGTTTCGAGAATATTGATAATATCGAGAAAGAATTATCCAAAATTAGAAAAGAAATGGAAATTTTAATAATCAATAAGAAGCCGCTCGATGATTCTGCTTGATACAGTTTCATTGATTAGACATTTTACTGGTAATGCAAACATTGGTAATGAAGCTAAAGAGATAATTGCAAAAACTATCTCTGAAGAAAAGATGATATTCATATCTGTGATCAGTCTAATGGAAGTTATATATCTTTCTGAAAAAAATAGAATTGATCTAGATTTGAATCAAACCATTGATAGCATCGAGAGCAATGAAAATTATAAAATCGTTGATTTGACTCCTCAAATCCTTGAAATTGCTTGGGCTAACTTCTTTTACGAATTGCATGATCGATTAATCATAGCAACAGCTAAATGGCTGGATGTTCCATTGGTCACATCAGACAGAAAGATAAGGGATTCAGAAATAGTAGATACGATTTGGGATTGATTTCTCTAGTTCCACCGCTCCCGCGGCGAGATGCAGCCTTTGACGCACCAGCGTCCAAAACACCATAAACCTGATATGAAACATAAAGACCCGGATGGATTGAAGAACCGAGGAAAAACTAATCTCACATTACTCACAAAATCCTAAAACCAATTGCCTCATATCAAAAAATCTAGTATCTTGTAAATAACTATAATACCCAAAAGGAGCAATAATATGCGAAAGATTATGCTATTTGTTTTTCTATTGATATGCGCTATGATATTCGGCGCAAGGCTAATGCCTTCCAATCTCGAATATATGGGCGCATTTCGCCTTCCCGATGGTGAACCCTTTGAAGAAAACTGGTATTGGGGTGGAAGGGCTTTATGCTACTTTCCAGATGGCGACCCGTCAGGAGATTCCGATGGACATCCTGGAAGCCTCTTTGGCGTTGGCCATGCCTGGAATAATTATGTCGCCGAGATCAATATTCCGGAACCTTTCGATTCACCGGCAAAAGATGTAACAGATCTTGCGACAGCGGAATTTCTTCAGCCTTTTACCAATATCCGTGGTAGCATGTTCGATGGCGTTTTCGATGCCAGTTGCGAAAGGCATGGCCTGGCCTATCTTCCACCGATGGGCGACCAGGCCACCGGCAAACTATATGCCTGCTTCGGCGAGCATTATCAATATACGCCATTTATATCGCATATGTGGTGCGAGACCGACCTTTCCGATACCGATCGCAGTGGCGCATGGTTTTTCGGCGAATATCCCAATTTTGCTACTAATGACTATATGTGCGAGATTCCTTCTGATTGGGCAGATGAACATGTTTCTGGCTATCGTCTTGCTTCGGGAAGATTCCGCGATGGCGGTTTGGGAGGGCGCGGCCCTGCCCTATTTGCCGCTGCGCCATGGCTCGATGGCAATCCTCCTCCGGCGGGTGATTCTCTCGAACATATCACGCCACTACTTTTATACGATGATTGGGAAGTAACCGAAGAGCCGGATACATTGATAGACTATAAAAATGTCGATGAATGGGAAGGCGTATCCTGGATTGCCGCTGGCGATACGCAGGCGGTTATATTTATTGGTACCAAGGGCTTTGGCGACTGCTGGTATGGTTTCTCAGATGGCACATTATGGCCAAATGACTCCGACTATATCCCACCATATCCGCATGATGACCGTGGCTGGTGGGCAGATTCATTATTTGCCGTCTTCTATTTCTACGACCCGGACGATTTCGCCGCTGTCGCTGCTGGAACAATGGAGCCGGGCGAGCCGCAACCATATGCAACAATGCGAGTTGTCGATTATCTGTATAATGTCGATTGGCATCAGCAGAAATATCAGCTCGGAGCATGTGCATATGATCCAGAAAGGCGCTTTTTTTATGTATTCGAATATCTTGCCGATGAAGATAAGCCGCTATGCCATGTCTGGCATATTCAAACAGGTGAAACATCTGTTTCAGAAATGGAAGATTATTGTTCACCAAAATATCTCAATATCAAAGCATATCCGAATCCATTTAATTCAAGTATAAGCATCGAAATACCAAAAGACGCTGACAAAATCGAGATTTATGATATTTCAAGTTCTCTTGTTTTTTCAAAAACCTTAGAATCAGGTTCATCATCTCGTAATTCTCAGAAAGAGAGTTTTCATTGGCAGCCAAAAAGCGATATAGAGTCGGGGATTTACATCATCAAGGCTATCTATCCTGATAAGAATACTACCAATAACCGAATTGTCTATATTAAATGATTCCTAAAAAGAATATTAGTTAGGCTTTAATAGATTGAAATAAAATATATTAATGTCAGGATAAACGCCTTAATTATCGGCAATTAAGAAAATCTCCTAATTCAGTTACTAAGTAAATTATAAAAATTTAAACAAATTGCTTGCATCTTCATAAAAAATCAATATAATATATTTGAAGGCAGTTAAGTAACTGTTAAACTGCCGATAAGGGAGGTTTTATTATGAAGAACGATAAGAACATATTCCACAAGTGCCCCTCCTGTGGTAAAATATGGCGAACGAGGGATGAGTTTCTGGATGATCCGGATCTGGTAGTTATCGGATATCAGGAGAACTATCCACAACCCGGACAGGGCTTTTTCCTTTTCAACCATAATTGTGGAACGACAACCGGCGTTAGTGTAGATAAATTTGCCGATCTATACTATAGGCCACTGGAAGATATCAAGCCTGATGAGCAAAAAAAGCCAGAATTAAATGCCAAACTAGATATTTCTGAAAGCTATTCTTCCTACCTTAGAGAGATTCTTTTACAGATTCAAGGCCATATGAAAGCCTTTGTCTGATTATGCTGGCTAAATCATCGAGCAAATAGAGTTATTTTTATCCGACAATATTGTTCCTGTGATATACTTATCTGGCGATATAGTTATCTTGCGATATAGTTCTATCTAGCAATATAAGCAGTGCCTTTGCAAATCGTCTCATCGCCCACTTTGATGATATATAGATATGGGCCGTTTTGAAGGTATGAACCATTATTATCTTTTCCATCCCATATTATGGAACCCTCGGCGCTAATGAATTCTTCGCCTCTTTCGATTTGCCTGACGAGTACATTATTGATATTATAGATATAGGCAATGCCAGCTTCATCTGCCATTCCCGGATAGCGCAGGTATAGATTATCATTTATTCCATCATCATTTGGAGTAAATGGCTTCGGATGAGCAAGGCATTCGACTTTTTCACTCGGCCTGCATGTATAAACATTTACTTTGATAGTATCCATTGCTACGCATAATGAATCGTCTTCGACAGTAACCATATAATTAGTTGTTTGTGTTGGAAATACAATGGCATTTGGCAAATGCGGATGTATGATATTTTCCTGCGGTGTCCATGAATAGACAGGCTCTCCCTCTGCATGTCGAACAATCGAACTCAGCTCCAAAGAATCACCACGGCAAATATAAACTGAATCGAGCTTGGTGCGTATGCTAACATCTAACCGGCATTCGAAGGTATCGCATATCGTTGTAGTTATAGTGAATGTATCTGATTCCATACAGCCATGTTCATCGATAGCGCGAATCCAAAATTCCTGTGAAGTGAAGTCGGTAATGATTTCAATCCCACGGCTGTCATCGCCCGTACTCCAAATATAGTGTTCATAGCCTTCGGGAGCAAAAATTAAAACTGTATCATTCCGACACTCTACAAGATCTTCGATATCGATCTCTATCTCTGGGCCGACTGTAATTTCGACATATCCAGTATCGCTACATATGCCGGGTTTTCTCGCTATAACCCTGAAAATAGTAGTAGTGTCGGGAGTGGCGACAGTCAAAGCTTCGTATGGATTCATTACAGCTTCGGGAGGATACCAGGAATAAGAAAGCGTAGTATCAGCAGAAACTACCCACAGATCGACATAGTCGCCGCGGCAAATTGCCTGATCGCTGACCATATCGGCTATTAGATTGCATGAATCAGCACAATCTCGTGTATAGACCATGAAGCTGTCGAAATCGGTGCAGCCTGTGCTATCGGTAACTTCGAGATAGACATACTGTGAATCGAAATCGGTCAGAAGATAGATGCTTCTGCCATCTTCGGTTGGGTCATGATTCCATTCATAGCTACTGTATTCATTAGGTGATGTAAATTCTATTAGCCTATCTTTGCAGACAGTAGTATCATCAAAGCCAAAATTCAAAGGCTCCAGCGGATAGACCGATATTTTGACATTCTGTGTATCCCGGCAATAGCGATTGTATGTAACATAAAGCGTGTATTCGATACTAGTATCTGGTGTGAATGTCGGATTATCGCTTCTGGCATCTGATATGAACAAATCAGGTTCCCAGAGGTAGAAGCATCTGTCCTGTAATGATCCGGCATCGACAGCAATATCAACAGATTCTCCACGGCATGTCGATGTGTCTGGAATATCTTCAACAGTTAAACCGCAATCCGGGCAAGGATTAGTCCGAACAATAAAGCTATCGCGGGCTGTACAGCCATTAATATCGGTAACTTCTAACCAATAAAGTCTATCTTCAGTAAAATCAGCCATGAAACTAATTCTAAAATTAATATCACCAGTACTCCATTCATAGCTTTCATAATCATTTTCTATGCCGAGTGTAATAAACTCATCGCGACAGACTATGGTATCATCGAGTCCTATTTCGATGGCTGGATATGCTTCAATAACTATGCTGTCCAAATCAATGCAGCTATCGCTTACCCATGTGGAGCATCTGAAGACCGTAGTAGATTCTGGCATTGCAAGTGGGTTTGCAAGAGATGAATCATCGAGGAATTCAGCAGGTTGCCATAGAAATGTGGCCGTACCATCATAGGCTCCAGCATCGGCATAGAGATTGACCTGACCGCCACCGCAAATCAGGCTATCGCTTGCGGATAATATCGTATTTAGATCGCAGCCGCCAGAACAGTCTTCTACTGTGAAGGATGGATGGCTAAATCCTGTTATATCATAATCCAAAGTTGAACCTGTACCTTCTACTTCGTATCTTATGCCGGTTACAATTAGATCGATATCAGTGCCGATTGGCAGGCTTTCCAATGTTCCGAGATTGAAGATGGCCAGAGTACACGGCGAATCGACTAGAAACATTCCGGTTAAATCCGAGGCAGTAAATGAATAGGTTGTATCTGTAATTGTGGGAGCTGGAAACCAGGTTTCTGTGGGCAATGTTGCCAGATCATAAGAAATCGTGTCCATCGCTGGGGTATAACTAAATTTAATCGCTACGAAATTAAGCTCATCACTACCTAAATCAGATACTGTAAAAGCGACTGTGAGATTTTCGCCAAAGCAACTATTTAAAGGCTCCAAAGCAAATTCGAGAGCCAAAAGATTAACTGAAAAAAGACATAGTAGAAAAATAAATTTAAGTATTTTAATCATAAATTACTCCGGACAATTGTTATAATTATAACTATCCCCTCTTATTCTCTGTATATTTTTCAAATCGAGAGTATTTATAGTAGTATCGCAATCGACATCTGCTTTCATACTATCTATATTAGTATGTGGCTCGATGCGCCATGTTTGGACTTCTTTTATTTCTCTGGTAATAATATCACCATTGCAGTCCAAATCTCCAAATGGAATTATGAAAATCTCGGTTTCTATTGCAGAACCATCATAATTATCGATAATTATTGGATTTGGATAGAAATTTGCATTATCGATGCAGGCATAAATCTGATAATCATTACCTATGACCATAGATGGAAAATCGAAAAGTCCCGCTGTATCAGTGAAGGTAGATGTTAAATAGTCTCCCGGCCAATCACCGGAGGTAATATCATAGAATCTAATTTCTGCGCCTTCATAGGCGGATGAATCGCATATCATCTTAACACTCGCAATATCATGTCTTTCTTTAATCGGGAATATACATGTATCCCGCCAAATATAGCTTCCTAATGAAACTATTGATAAAGTGCAAGATTCGCAAGAAATATCTGGAGCAATCCATGTAAAAAATGAAGAATCAGGAAGATAAAAACTTTCGAAACCATCGCAGAAATCAAAATACAGAGAACATGGGCCAGATGCCACTTCATCATCGATTGTCCATGCAAAGTCATAATCTTCATTGACCATAAGAGAATCTGGACAGTTTGTAAATTCTATCCCAGTATTTAGCTCATATATTGCAGTAAAGCTTGTATCCCGGAAAATTACAATCGATCGAATAAGCTCCTCGACTCCATCTTCCCACATCATAAAATCATATAGCTGACCTCCTGTGGTAAAAGTATCAGAACAGCTTATCTGGACTGTATCGAATGGCATACAATGCATAGTATCCAATAAAACGCTATTGATATATGTATGCCCGCCATCTGGTTCGGTAAACAGCGATAGCAAGACGGGTTCGACAATCTGGAATCGGCAGGTATCGTAGTAAACGGTGCCTAATGAATCGATTGCTTTGATACTGAATATTGCAAGGCTGCAAGGTTCATCAGGTGCCATCCATGTGAACTCGGTATCACTTGTTATTGAATATTCTTCCACAATTCCGCAATAATCTATCCAAAGCGTACAGGTTTCGGAAATGGCAGCATCGCTAATCGACCATAAGAAAGTGAAGCTATCTTCCAGAGCAATGAAATCCGGGCAGTTTGTAATCATAAGTCCGGGATTGAAAACATATTCTGCTGTAAATGATGTGTCCTGCAGAAGCAAAATTTCTCGGCTGGTTTCTATTATGCTATCACTCCATTGTTCGAATATATATAAATCGGTTCCATCGTAGAATGAATAATCGCATGAAAAGCTGACCAGAGTGCTTTCTCGAAGCTCTGCAGATGCACGTGGATAATGATTGATAATGAAATTGCTGCCATCTGGCTCCGATAGCAAGTCGATATTATATTTGATAAGTTCGAGATCGACAGAATCGGCGCAGCCGGTCGTTGTTTCATAATATATTGTGAATGAGCTATCATAGGCTTCGCAAAGGCTGTCAACGATATTCCAGGATACTGTTCTTGTAGCATAAGGTGGAATTTCATCGATAGTTACTTCCCTCGGCGAAGTAAGAACAAGGCATGTGTCCGATATAAGCTCGGCATAGAGGCCAATCGTATCAAAATATTCATTGGTAAACTCGAAATTAATAATCAAAAACTCGCCCATATCGGAAGTTATATCATCCAAAAGCGCCGCGAGGCCTTCAGGGCCGGAATCATTGAAGCCACCATCTGAAACAATAGAAAGAGAATCGAAAATATCCGTATATGTATCTTCGATATATTCTGGATATTGATTATAAATTCTAACACCCGAGACCATAGAAGCATTTAATACTTCTGGAACATTAACGCTGGTTGAATCATTACAACAACAACCTGAGACTGGGGCAGGATAATCCTCGGAACAGAATTCTGCATTCGTTACATTTATCAAAAAATGCTCGGCATCGATGCGCCATTCATATTCATTAATAGCTGCATTTATAGCATCGAGTGAAGTTTCCGGGCCATCATTGCCGCCGGTTGCGCCAGTTGCGGATATTTTGGCCTGAATCACAGGAAGCGACTCGGTCATCTGATTACCTTCTTCGGTAGGGTCAGCATCCCATACTCGATAACCATCGCCATATGTAACAAGGCCAAAACGGTAACCATATCCAGCATCATTTATATCTGCTGCAAATGAAGAAAGGTTATAGAGTACCTGATCGATATAAGAGCCCATCGAGCCTGTGGTATCGATGACAAAGACCACATCCACATCATTGGCGGTCAATCGGATATCGAAAGTATGTGCGCAGGGGTCATCCATAGAGATGTATTCTGCCATAAACGAAGTATCCGATAATACTACAACATTTCGAGTTCTGTCATAGCTTCCATCTGTCCAGCGGTAGAAATAGTAGTAATCTCCATCAATCGATATAATAGAATCGCAAGATATCTCGACGACTGAACCAGAAACAAATCGCATTGAATCAAGTTCTGAACTATCGATATAGGTTGTTCCGCCGGAAGGGTCTGTGTAAAGATATAGCCAGAAATATTCGATATCGTGCATTTCGTATATCGCTACCAGACTGGTATCATAATATGCTGTGATTGTTCTATTTCTTTCTTCTCGTCCATCTGACCAGTGGTCGAAGACATAGCGATTATCATCAAAAATAAAGCTGCTATCGCAATCGATCTCTACAGACGCACCTCGGAATACTGATTTGAAGAAAAGTGTATCTCTATTGATATATGTATTTCCGCCTACTGGTTCAGTTGCCAGGTTTATATCGATGGTATCTTCTTCTGGGAAATAGTATGCTATGAGCGATGTGTCATAGGTAAGTTCTATTGTCCTGAGGCTATCATAGTTGCCATCACTCCATCGATAGAAATAGAAAGTCCCCATCATGGTAGTATGTTCATAGCCGGCTCGAATTTCGATTTCGCTTCCGCCGGAATAACTTGCCGAAGTTCTGCGATCTCCCATGATATAGAGATCTGCCATTGACGGCAATGAAGTAAGCTCAATATCGAACATTTCGGGAGCTTCTGTGGTATCATAGATAGCCGTGATTGTAGTATCTGAAAACACTCGTATTGTGCGATTTCGTGCAAAAACACTGTCATCCCAGTTTGCGAAATGCCAGATGTAAATTCCATCATCATATTCCTCATCGCAGCTAATATCGACATAATCGCCGATTGCGACTCTCCTTGTTTCGCTGGCAATGGAGTCGATATAGGCCAGAGGGCCATCTATGTGTTCTGTTTGCAGAGTTATTGTAGCCGAATCGCCAGATGTTGCATAAATCGCCATAAAACTCGTGTCCGAGAGCACCAAGATTTCGCGCATTATATCTTCTGAACCATCTGCCCATCTATCAAAAATGAGTTCTGTGGTTCCCATTAGTATAGTTTCAGGACAAGCGATCTCGACTATTGCGCCATGCGAGACATCTTTTTCACTTATCGTATCACCATCGATAATTGTAGGAAATCCTGGTGGAAATGTGGAAAGAGAAATTGTATATTCACCGATTTCGAATATATCGAAAACGCAGGTATCCACTCCCCAATACCCACTATCGTTTGCGGCGACAACTCGAAGCGTGCAGGCATCGCATTCAAACTCTGGGGCCGTCCAGGTATATTGTGAATCGGCATCGAAGTAGATAGTGTCGGCATTGTCGCAGTAGGAGAAGTATAGGGAGCATGGATTAGCGATAATTTCGCCGTCTATTTGCCATTTGAAGGTGTGGGTGTTTGTGATTTCGATGGAGTCGGGGCAGGTTGTTAAGTTTATATCAGCATAATGTGGCATTGGTATAGCGATTGTAAACGTATCCTCTATAAAATCATGCATTCCAATACAGTCATTATAATCTATACGTATTCTGTAATCTTGAGTTGTGCCCCATGTAACTGGATTGGCGTAAATGCTCCATTCTGAATATAAACTCCCACCGGAACCGCTAAGATCTCCTAGGTATTCGATTGAGTCTCCCGAATCCAGAATCATGCCTTCGGGCAAAATGATTCTCGCCGAGACACTGCAGGCATTTTCAATGCCGCCATTTGTTATAATAGCTTCTATACCGAAAGGATTAGGCGAGACATCATTATCTTCGTCTAAAATCAAATCTGGTGGGATATGGGATAAATATAAAAACAATTCTGATAGTTCGCCGATTCCATATGATGTGGCAAAGCTTATGGTATCCCCCGCGCAAACTGTTCTTTGATACCATTTTAGCATACATGCTGAATCACCGAAAGGGTCCCCGGTTACTGTCAACCATTCCGAATCATCCCAACCAAGGCCACTAGAAGCTGGCCATGAACCATACCAAAAAACATCCGGGACAACTGTCTCAAAGCCACCAATAATACCAAGCGCTTCCAAAGCACCTGGCGATGGTGGATAACCTCCTTCATATGCTCGCCAGAAATAAGGAATATCAGGTTCAAAGAAAATCTCGCTAATTCCGGTATAGCCATAGGAAGTTGCAATCTCAGCGGCATCGTCAGAATCCAGCATAGTATCGAAATATTTCATGAAACCGACATTATGGCAAGAACCATCTACCGGCCAGAAACTGACTTTAAGATGAGCCTGCTGATTACCTCCATAACTTGCAATCGACAATTCTTCCCTTATGAAAACACCATAATAATTATACCACTCCAGTATAAACATACTATCAGAAGCAAAGTAAAAAGTATCGCTATCGAAGTTATTAGCAGGATTATCATCAATTTTGAAAAGAATCCAATCGGTGCCAGTAGGACCTGGCCAACTATATGTAAGCTCCGTAAAGTCTCGAGTCCCAGTAGGATCTGCGCCTATTTCGAAATTGCCTGAAACTGTATCGATTACAATATTTAAATAGTCATTCTCTAAAACAATTTCCATAGCTCTTAGCAGAGATGCTTCTTCAGGGCTATCAAATAAATTATGCTTCCATACCCTGTAATCTTCTATATTTACAGGAATAGAGCCTAAATCAATAACTTCCGAATCATGTGGTGAGGAAAGCGCTGAAAAAATCAAAACCCAAATCACAAAAAAAATCACTATATTCCTGATCATCCCATTGTCCCTTTTGCTAAAAAATTATTAACATAAAAATATATAACATAAGTGAATGCTTGTCAAATATAGAATTTGTCAAATCGCATAAGGTGCTGAATTTTTTAGGATTTTAAAGAATTTTCGTAATTTATCTTCGGTGAAAGCCGTAGCTTCGATACACATTTTTCAAAAATTATTACTCAACCATAATGATTGCTGGCCGAGTTCTAAAACTGTTTCTTAAGAATTCATATTGCTGGTTTTGTGATGATTGCCAATCGGGTAAAGATATTGTATACTTTGCCCCATCATTTTTCAAAAAATAATCTAACTATCATTTCTCATCGAAAGAATATTCAAATATCCGAGATAGGATTTATTGCCGGATTTCCATTTCTTGACAATATGTTTGCCGAGAGCCTTTATAAATGGGGAAGACAATTGTGGGAATCGCACATGCTTGTAAATACTTTTCGCTGCAATGCCAGATGTCTTGAAAAACAGATTAATAGCATCATTGAATGCATGAGTATAGCTATAGAAATCTTCGAAACAACCGAGCATGCCCTGCTGAAGTTCTTCTGGTGTGAGATTCTTTGGCTGGAATACAACATGCAATGCATCATAGAAGTCCCATTTTTTATGTAGAAGCCTACCCTGCTTCACCATATCTCGATAGAATTTAGTACCGGGAAGAGGGGTCAAGATCATATATTGGACAGTCGAAAGCCTTGTGCTTTTTGTGAATTTCGATGTCTGCTCGAAAATCGTCTTATCATCAGAATCGCTACCCAGCATGAACATCCCGTGTACGCCTATTCCATTACTCTGAAAGATATCAATGGCTTGCCTGATATCATCGACTGTCTGGTTTTTATGGATTTCCTCCAGCATCTTTTGATTGACCGACTCGAATCCGATATAGACATTGAAACAGCCATTATCGCTCATTCTTTGTACCAATGTTTCGTCTTTGGCGACATCGGCACGAAGCTGACACGACCATTTTGTACGCAAATTTTTCTGTTCCATTTTGTCGAGAAGTTCATGAGTGCGCTTTTTGGAAGCTACGAAATGATCATCGACAAAAAACAACTTGCTTCTGGGATATGCCTCGACTTCCTCCATAACTCTATCTGCACTCATAGCACGATATCCTCGACCGAACATCTCGGTAACGCTGCAAAATGTGCAATCATAAGGACAGCCTCGCGAAGTCATAACAGGCCGAATTCCTCTTCGATTCCATCCTTTGAGCAATGAAAAGTCTGGTATCGGTATCGAGTCCATTTTTTCAACGGGATTTCCTTCAACGATCTTGCCTTCTAATTCACCATCTAATAATGGTATGATACTGCTTTCTGCCTCGCCGACAAAAATCTGGTCGAAGTCATTCTCGACATCTTCGGGTATCATGCTAGCATGGATACCGCCGACAATTGTTCTTGAAGGTAATCCTTTCTTCTGGCGGATTTTTTTATATTCACGAGCGATCGTTTTTCCGCGTTCTATTGTGGAAGTCATACAACTAAGGCATAGAATATCGACATCTTCGATATCTTGTCCAACCAGTTTTCTTTTGAGTATATTTTCATTTAGAATTTCGACATCATAACCAGCTCTTTTTGCGAGTGTGCCGAGATATAGTGGCCCCAGCATCGGTATAGACATATATTGTGCAAATACATTTGAAAATGCGCCCATAGGCTCTACAAATGTAACTTTTGTTTGTGCTTTATCTTTCATCATTTATCTCCTTTTGGGAAACTCGTCCCAACAAATATTGTAATATTATTAGCGCGACACCAAAAACAACCAGTGATATCGGCCAAAGCTTTGCTGAAATTGCAAAGACTGAACTAAAAATCAGAAACAACCCTATAAAGAAAACTGCAAAAATCAAATACAATCGTCTAGGGCTAAAAATTCCGGTCATCAAAAAACTAAAACCTACAATACCGAGAAAAATTGGCCATAGATTCGCCAGAAGTTTCCAATTTGTAAAGTTCAAATAATAGAAAAAACCGCCGAGTAATAAAATAAAACTCGCCAACCATATCATAGCATGATCATTACGTTGCTTCGTGAAAAATAGCAGGGAAAAACCAGTGCCCAAAATAAACAGAAAAATCGGCCAATGAATGGAGATGCCGCTAATCACTCCAAGATTCTCCATCACTAATAATAAGCCCGTGATAATAAAGATGGTCGCCAAAAAATTTAGTGTCTGTCTTTGTTTCATTGTTCTCTATATCAAATATACAAAATAAGCAGTCATAAAACAAGGTATCTTTTTTTATTTTTTAATTTAGGGCAGAAATTTATTATTGTGAACAAATAGATATCAAGTTCATTCCTTGTTGTATTAAGAATCTTCGGCTTCGATAAATCGAAGATTTGTACTCGATGTTCCAAGCCTGACAAAATAGTTGATGAAAAGAATTTTACGGTTGTTTTGCTATGATATGAATTAGTTATTTCCAGATACCATGTTGCTCATGACCACAGAAATCACATTTGCCATCTGTGATCTTTTTTTCCAGTATCATATATCCACGTCGTTTTATAATCGTTTTACCGCAACTTGGGCATATCGTATTCTCGCCGCCCGCCCCATGCATGTTGCCAATATATACATATTCGAGGCCGGTCTCTTTTGCGATTTCATATGCCTGGTTCAATTTCGATGCGGGAGTAGGCGGCCTATCTTTTAGCTTGTAATTGGGATGGAAACGTGAGAAATGCAATGGCGTATCTGCGCCGAGAGAATCATGGACAAATTCGCAAAGCACTCGGATTTCTTCTGGTGAATCATTGGCACCTGGCACGATAAGGTTGGTTACCTCGACCATTACGCCCTCTTCATCCATTATCTTTAAGGTTCTTTTGACCGGTTCTAATTGCGCCCTTGTATATTCCGAATAGAAATCCTGACTAAAACCTTTCAAATCGACATTTGCCGCATCGATGTATTTGCAAAGCTCACGAAGTGGCTCTTCATTGATATATCCGCAGGTTACCATGATATTTTTGATGCCATTGTCATGAGCAATTTTGGCAGCATCGTACATATATTCATAGAAAATGGTCGGCTCGGAATAGGTATAGGCAATGCTCTGTGAATTTGTTTCGATCGCCTTTTGTACTAATGATTCAGGAGAAAGGTCTGCATGTCTCGATTCTTCTGGAAGAGCTTGTGAAAGAGTCCAATTTTGGCAAAACAAGCAACCAAGATTACATCCGACTGTAGCGACCGATAATGCCCTCGATCCGGGCATCAGATGAAAAATCGGCTTCTTTTCGATAGGGTCGATATTCAATGATGCAATTTTACCATATACGAGAGAAACCAATTTGCCATCGACATTTGCACGCACGCCGCAAATCCCACGCCTGCCTTCATCTATAATACAATTCCATGGGCAAAGATGGCATTGTACTTGATTTTCGTCGAGTTTTTCATACCACATCGCCTCGTGCATAGATAGATTCCATTTCTGAATCTTGCTAATCGTCGCATCTGCAACTTCGCCAAGCTTGTCGATTATACTGGCATCCAAAACAGTGAGCAGCATAATAAGGATTGCGAGCACAAAAATTTCATATGTTTTTTTTCTGTTCATACTATAAAATTACGAAACAGTAAATAATAAGTCAAGTATAGCTTTGATACTAAGAAGTAAAATAATTTTGATTATCTTGACAGATATCCAAATTTGTTTTATAATATAACTATCAAATAAGGAGGAGTTTTATGAAAAAAGTCTTAATTTTTGTGTTTTTATTTTCAGCAATTTTGGCCTTGAATGCCGAAAGCTGTTATGACCAGATTAATCCTGGAATGGCACAAGAGGAGCTTATGGAAATTGCCAAAAATAATGGCGAGATCCATCAACTCGACTTGTTCCAATGGTTGGATTGGAATATCATAATCGGTTTCAAAAATGATACCATGATTTACAATTCTATGGCCAAATTTTCGCTGCAGGATTCGGTTCCCGATGGCGGCGATGAGCTATTCAAGCATCAGGTCGATCCGGAAACCAATGAACCCGTGAAATTGACTTATGATAAAGTCATCGAGATATTTGGTTCTGAAGGCGAGAAGTTAGAAGTCCAAAAGGCATATATTCTGATAACCGATGATGGAGATAAGATATTTATCGAGACAAAAGATGGTAAGGTCAAAGGTAAGACCAGGCTTTGATACCTCGATTCTGTTTGATAACTTGTGGAAACAGAGCTTCCAGACAATGCGCTGTTCCGCATTGTCATACTTTTCAGGCTAAAACATCAGTAAAGCCTTTTGGGTATATATATTAAATATTATATATATTTTGTATATATATGGCTTTAAAAGAGGAAATCAAACATTGCGAAGCGGAGCTTATCAACGATGCCGAAAGTACAAGATTGTTTATTTTACATAATTTTTAACACTGAATTTGAGCTTCATATATTGGCTAATATGCAATATTCGAATTAATTGTTTTCTACCCATTGGCTTCTGGATACAAGGATGAGTACTTTGCCTTTACCGGATTCCAGGCTGCCAAGAGCATAGCCAACAATTGGGCCGGTTTTGGTTGCTTTCTTGCCATAGCCGGGAATATTGCTGGATGTAATTGGATCGCCAGGATTTATTGCACCATTTTGTGCTGTACACAATACCCTGACTCTTCCTGCAAGAGCTATTTGCGAGCCTACATCGGCACCGGGTAGTTTGGGATTTGTGATATGAGTGATCTCAGCGAGGCGTCTTTCGATATAGTCGATTCTATCGCGGTCTATTCGCAATTGTTTTTCGTAATTGCTTCGGGCTTCAAGATAGTCAGCCATATCATTTAGGAAACTGTCATAGCCGGGTTCATCGGGATTTATCTCTATCGGCCTCTTTGGGGCCTGGCTATTTTTTGATAGGATTGCTTCCTTTTCTGCCTGAAGAGCTTGCTCCTCTTCGCGATATTGTTCATAGTTTTCTGCTCTTCCCATCAGTATTGCCGGATTTTCGGACCTAACACCTATTAGGAGCGGATCATAGGCTCTATCACAGACTTCGACTGAGACTTCCTTGGGATCATTCGAAGGATTTGCCAGCCTAACGATAGCACAGTCAGGTATTTCACCTTCGTCATTATACATCTCAGCGATATCTGCGCCCAAATCGTATCCAGTAGCCAGGACTGGCCCGGCAAAATATCCTGCATAATCTGAATAAGAGTCATCGCATGTTCCATATATTGCCATATCGGTATATGATGGATTATTGCCAGCCCAGCCAAATAGGCCGATATTTGCGCTTACTCCATCTCCGCCAGCATTTAGGCCATGAGCATACCAACCGCGCACGATATCGCCTTCGGAAGCATATATATAGCCGCCATAGTTTGCGCCAAAATCGTTGTCCCTGACGCTTTGTCCATAATAGGCGCAGCATTCCCCGGTATCTGCCGAAGTTGTATAGCTGTATATTCCCCAGAGGTGTGACTTTCCGGAATAGCTGGCCTCGCTCCATAAACCATAGGCTTGATTCATATTGGAGCTATTGTCCATAATCAATTGATTGAATGTACCAATCGAGGGGCCGGAACCGCTATTTGTCATATAGGTCTCGAAACCTGTATTTGTAGAATCATTGGCAGAATTTGTTACCGAAGTTGACATTGTCATTCCGCTTGTTTTCCCGGTGCCAATATTTGTGGCCAAGAGATTAATTCCGCGAAGCAGCGCATTACTGGAAGCATTATCGCTAGATATGTCGATATCGAGGCCGGCGGTTTCGCCACTACCTGAATTTATCGATGTAATTTGTGCACCCCTTAGAGTTTTATCCGATGATGCATTATTAATAGTCGATAATACTTCAATACCCCAGGTAGCCTGATCTTCTGCCATTGTTACAAACTGTCCAGCAGTCGTATTGGAATATGAAGATGAGTCCTCTGATACTGCATTAGCAAGAATACCGATGGCAGAACCAGATGTCGTATTATTAGAAAAAGCGGCACCATATCCGGGATTGCTTCCTGTTTTCAGGTCAGCATAGAAGGCATAAGTTGCAGTTGAGTCATTGGCGACACGAATATTATTATCGACATCTCTTGGATGCAGGTAATCGCCATCGAGTTCCCATAGAAGGCCTGCTGTTTCGGCATCTGTCCATTCCATGCCGGAAGATGTTCTTGCAAGTACCTGTCCGGATGTACCGGATGCGCCATCGAGATTTATAATAGAGCTTGCAGCCAAATTCAGGTCGCCTGTAATATCGACATCGCCGGCGAAGTATCCCGCATGGTCTGTTCCCTCGGCATAAATACCATAGCCACTGGCACCGAGATATCCGAAATTATCGCTATCGAATTCGCCATATGCGCCGTATATTGCGCTCCCCAGCCAGCCGCGAGAGCCGGTTGAAGATACACCCACAATCGCTTTTTCAGTAGTTTCGCCATTTCCAAGGACATGCAGCCGCTCATCGATTGGAGGCACTTCGCCAATACCGACATTGCCGGACGGAATAGCCGTCATATCATCGCCTGTGATATTCCAGTCGGAGTCTTCTGCAGTGCCTGTGAAGTCTATTGTTATTTCTCCAGAAGAAGATGTGATATCTATATCGGTTCCACCAATTAATGTGATATCACCGGTTTCAGAATTAAGGTTATTTACGACATCCTCGCCAAGTCCTGATGGAATCCCACGAATCGAATCCCAATAGACATGGCCGGCATAATGGGCCGAATCTGCCCAACTGATGAATCCGACTGAATCGATATAAGTTATGGAATCGATATTACGGATATATTCCACAATGCTGACAGAGTCGATAAAGCGCATACTATCGATAAATGTTATTGAATCAATATGTGTAATATAGTCAATGAAACTAATCGAGTCGATGAATGATACGCTATCGATATGTGTTACTGAATCTATATGCGAAACCGATGCCCTGAATGTCGTATCAAGATATGCGCCGAGAGTATCCCATGGGACCTCACCAGCTTTGAATGCATAAGGAACTGTCATTAGTGGTTTTCTGGGCGAAATATCTTCGCCATCCACATTCATCTCAATATATCTCATATCTCCATCAAAAATCGATACTTCCAATGGAATAACTTCACCCAGATTTACAATAAAAAGGCCAGTGTTGAAGTTTACTGTTTGAGTTTCTTCCCATAATGGACTTCCACCAGTACTGTCTGCATAGATTCGGAAAATGGTTTCCGTCTCGCCTTCGATAGGTGCGCCAAGATCATCTGTCAATCGCCCCTGGAATGCTATCTTATTAGGTATTGATAGTGCCACTATTGTGATCAATAAAAATGCTAATATCCTTTTCATATTGCCTCCATAGTATATATTCTAATGACCAAGATAATAGTCTTTGTAGGTCTTGGAAACAATAAATTAAAAAAGGGATTTGCTGCTTCTAAATTAGCCTTAGAATCTTATGAAGGTTCTAATATCTAGGAACTTTGAAAAAGGGGCGATCCCCTGCTTTGATTTTATGGAAATAGTCCATTTCGCCAAGAAATGGCAAATTTCGCATTTTATACTCATCAAATAATGTGAGGTTGGATGCTCCGTTTATAAATACAATGATAATAAATATCGGTAGTATTTTTGATGGCGATTTCTTGATGGTATTGTCTTTGCAACTAGAAAAAACCAGGTAGAACATAAGAAAAGTGGTTATAATGACCATTGTATTCCATCTATATGTATCCCAGCCGAAACAATGAAGGACTATCGGAGAAAGAGCAGCAAGAATTGACAGTAAAATAGTAAATTTGCCTTTCTTATTCTGATGCAAAATTTGCATCAAAACATAGATAATAAAAACAAATGATGGTGCTGTTACAGCCAGAGACAATATTAGTTTTGCAAAAATAACAGGATTTGTCCATACTGTCCTTATAATATCAACGTTTGAACCGACATTTCTTTTCAAGACATTGAATGCTCCGCGTCTAAGTGTATGGATATTCTCGGAATCATACATTTGATACATCCTCTCGGCTGTATCGGGATCGAGCGTTGCATTGCTCACAACAAAAGCAATAATCATAGTCATTAATGTAAAAACCGCCAGTGCAATAGCTTGTTTTTTATTGTTCATTGAAAGTATTAGAGACATAAACATCACCGGAAAGAACATTATCAATATAGCTTCATGTATAAGAAGCGCAATTGGCATTGCTATAAATAAGAAGATAATTCTCTTATTGAATCCTTCAATATGGAGACAAATTAGAGTAATAAGCAGCCCTATATGATCGAAATAGCCAATCGTATGAGTTAGAAAAACGATACCAAGGCTGGAAACGAAAACAATAGATGCAAAGATATGCATTGCCTGATTACTTCTTATTATCTTGCGAAGCAATGAAATCAAAAGATAAATATTGAAAATGTAAATAGCATAACTAAAGACGAAAAAGAAAGCATAAGTTCTAAAAAATGGGATTCCGAAACAGTTGAAAAAAGCCCCCAGCAAGGCCCTTTTGGTAAATCCATTTTCATAATTAAAAAGAAAATGAGAATACGACCAGATATTTGGAAAGCGAATAGTGCGAGAAATTGAGATAAAGAGTATAAATATTGTGACAAAAAGCCATATATTTTTGTTTTTTGTCTCGATTTTTGCGGCATTTTTCATAAAACAATATTTATGCAATAATTTAATATTATTATCTTTAACAATAAAAGATATACCACAATAATTCAATTTGCAAGAATAATATTTTCAATCAAGGTGTTTAATAACCTCTTTTAAAACCATATATAAGACATAAACATAATACTTAGTATAAAGATAGTAAAGGCTTTACTGATGTTTTAGCCTGAAAAGTATGACAATGCGGAACAGCGTATTGTCTGGTATTGTTATTGGTTTTATATTTCTCATATTTTTATCTTTACATCGCAGTTCAAGAAGATTTAATCTGAAATGAGTATAAAGTAAGTCAAAGTAGTTTTTGAAGCGATATAGCCAATATTGGGCAGGCTTCATTGATTTACGATGCGATACCCATAAGATATTCGCAGATTCATTTCAGATAGATAATCGTTTGTGTGGAATTCAGGTTGCTTTGCGAGATAGCATTTACTAAGTAAACTCCACTTTCGAGTTCAGATGCTGGCTGCCATTTGTATGTCTTATCATCAATAAATTCTGAAAATACTAGATTTCCTTGCATATCATAGATCCGCATATTCTGAATCTTCTTATCCATCGATATGTTGACAACCGAATTAAATGGATTCGGATAGGCGGAAATATCGTAGTTATCTGGCAATGATGTGTATTGTTTTTCTTCGATAGACATAATCTCGGCCCATTCCAATTCGATTCTTGGTGTATTGCCAACTGGCTGCTGTCCCTCGAACCAGATTTTGTTATCGCCTCTTTCGCGAACTCCGATAGTCAATCTATGGAAACTTGGCCCGGAAACATCCCATTGCCCATCCATTGTTATCATTCCACTGGAAGCATTAGATTCATAATATCCCGTCCATGGTTCGCCGACATAGCTGCCATCGATTATGCTATTGTTTGTGTATATTGCCTGGCCGAGATAGCATGATGAATTTGGCCTCCTAAGGTCGTGAAATCCTGCTGTATAATTATGTGAAATTACTCCACCATGCCCATCCGGGACATAGTAGTTGAGAAATCCACCGGTTGGACACATATAACCGCTTAATGAGTCGAAAGCCATCGCAGCATGTGTCGAAATATCTTCATCGAATTCCATGCAGAGTATCCATCTTGCGGCAAGCACTCTGGGTAAGGCATCGCCCATCACCGTTCCGGAACCATAGAAATCATGTAATGAAGAGAGCGTGCCATATTCATTTACTGCAGTAACTACTGTAACAAATCCCGGCCAACCGAAATTTATCCAATCCGGGCTGCCATCCTCAGGCTGGAAAATTGCAATCATATGATGATTCTGCGCATCGATACCCATATCGGAGTAATCCAGACGACGCGTACTGATTGTGGTAAATTCACTTTCTGCGGTAGTAGAACCCCATGAAGAAACACTGCGGCAGGCATAGGCGATGTCTCCGAAAAGATTGAAAGCCTTAACTTCCGTGCCCGTGATATCCGAACCCGGCCTTGCATCATTGACTCCATCTGCAATCGCCTGAAATTCTTCTTCGATATAATCGGGTTTATAGGTATATGTGCTCATAAGATATTGAACTTCTTCCCATGAATAACCCATCGATGCTATTAGCCCATAGATATCCAAAACAGTATTGTAAATCTCATCGGCGAAAAGATAGCCATATGCATATCCCATTTCATAATGGCTTCCCCAAAATCGCGCAATCGAATAGCCATGCCCCGAAGCATCCAAATCCTGCTCTATAATAGTGCCATTTACCTGCGCGAATAGGCTAATCGATAGAATCAAAATAATTAATAGGCTACTTAATCTAATTCTCATCATTTCTCCTTTATTTTTTTTTCAATATAGCAAATTATCCAGTAATTTTCAATCCTTAAAGCCATACTCTTACTATTCCGTCCAAAAACAAGACAAATTAATCGGTAAGTGAAATTTTTATTTTATTGACAAAGAAAACTAGCTACACTATAATGAATCTATGATAGAGCACATATTACATATCGCAAATCATGCTGTTATGGTTACCGGTTTTGTATTTGCTATGATGGTAATCACCGATTTTATAAATGTCGTAACCAATGGCGGAGCGCAAAAATGGACTTCGAAAAGTAAGTTCAAGCAATATTTTGTTGGGTCATTACTGGGAGCAATTCCGGGATGCACTGGCGCTTTTATGAGTGTTACAATGTATTGCCATCGATTTATCGGATTTGGTGCAATCACCGCTGCTATGATTGCAACTGCTGGCGATGCTTCATTTGTTATGCTTGCTATGTTTCCGGGCCAGGCTCTTTTGATTTTCCTTATCATTTTCATTTTGGGTATATTACTTGCGCCACTGGCAGAAAGATTCGGCAAATTGTTAAAAGTAAATCCAGCAAAGACTTGTAATGAAAAAGGCATACATAATCATATCGAGCCAAAGTTCCTATGGAGCATAAAAGCCATTATCGATGATCTCAAGGAATTTCATTTCTCGAAATATCTATTGCTTTTTATCAATATAGTTTTCCTGCTTCTTATAATATCAGGAATGGTCGGCCCGCATGAATGGAACTGGGGAAGAATTACTATGGCGGTTCTACTATCCTTTATGGTGATTATTGTTCTTCTTTCTCCTGAGCATTTCATCGAAGAACATATATGGTATCACATTATCCGCCGACATCTCTGGAAGATTTTCCTATGGACGCTTCTTGCGATGTTTACTGTCCATTTTGCGACTGAACACTATGATTTGCAGGGTCTAATACAGGGCAATCAGGTATGGATATTGCTTTTTGCCGGCTTGATCGGTATTCTTCCCGACTCGGCACCGCATATTATGTTTGTTGTGCTTTTTTCTAAGGGCCTTATTCCATTTTCGGTGCTATTGACAAGCAGCATAGTCCAGGACGGCCATGGCATGTTGCCCCTTCTTTCGATGTCTTTGAAAGATTCGATCTATATCAAGATATTTAATTTCCTTACTGGTATAACAATCGGATATATTGTTCTGGCATTTGGCTATTGATTCTTTTCGCTAATTTTTTTTATATTTCAGTCGATATATTTCATAGAAGCGCATATGTTCGCGAAAGGGGCTATGGAATATTTAATTTGCAGCTTAGATGGCCGAATCGA
The DNA here is from genome assembly GCA_046542255.1 of Candidatus Zixiibacteriota bacterium. Lineage (GTDB taxonomy): Bacteria > UBP14 > UBA6098 > JBKHBT01 > JBKHBT01 > JBKHBT01. The sequence continues at coordinate 23,549 of JBKHBT010000023.1, forward strand.
ATACATAGAAGGTTTCACCGATGAAAAGTCCAAAATACAGGGTGAGCTATTCGATAAGGTCTTCAATGGTATCGATTTCGAAAAAATCATAGATGACTCATGTAAGCCTGGAAGCTCTATCGAGTATAAAAACAATTTCTTTCAAATTCAAAAGATAATTAGCATAGATGATAAAATTATTATCATTTCTAATCAACGATTACAAAACGATGTCTTTAATGTGATTGAAACCGAACTTCCAGAAGCATTTTTTATTCTAGACCTTTACCTTAATTTCAAGTATATATCCCTTAATATCAAAAATCTATCTGGATTTAGCAGCGATGAGCTTTTGGGAAATAGCATCGAGCTTCTTTTGTCTAAATCATCCTTTGTGGATTTCCGGACTCTTCTGCAAGACTATCTTCATACCACAACATATTATTGGTGCGGATTTGAACCCATGCGGACACAGCTCGAAGTCGCACGAAAATCTGGTTCGCTATTTATTAGCCAGTTCTCTTTCAAGTTTCTGAGGGATTCCGAAGGCAATATTCAGGGATTAATAGGTACTTTGAAAGATATCACAGAAGAACACCGACGGATGGTGGAGATGAAAAAGATTCAGAGACTCGAGGCAATAAATATCCTCGCCGGCGGCATAGCTCATGATTTCAATAACCTTATGATGGGCATTTTGGGCAATATCGATCTTGCGAAGATGTATGCCGAAGACAATAGCAAAATCCATGCAAGGCTCTTGATAGCAGAGAAAAACGCCTTTCGCGCCAAAGAACTCACCGAACAGCTTTTAAGCTTTGCAGAAGGCTCCACTCCAGAGAAGAATTCCGAATCGCCCGAGCTTATTGTGCGCCGAGCTACCGAACTTTTAAGGCGAAATGACAAACTACACTTCCAATTCGAGATACCAAAGAATCTCTGGAAAGTCGATGTCGATGAATCGCAGATGGTGCAGGTTTTCTACAATTTTTTCCATAATGCGGAGAAAGCCATGCAGGGCGAAGGACTAATCAGGATCAACCTGGAAAACAGCATTTCTACTCTGGAGCATCCCGGGCTAAATAAAAAATATGTTCGCATAACAATAGAAGATCATGGGATTGGAATAGCTCGAGAAAATTATCGCAAGGTATTCGATCCATATTTTAGCACTCATAGCAATGGCTCTGGCCTTGGGCTGGCTATCGCTCATTCAGTGATTCGCAACCATGGCGGATTTGTCGATGTAGAATCCCGCCTGGGCTATGGGACGAGGTTTTATATCTATCTTCCGGCAACTTTTGAATTTAATATCATCAAATCTGATAAAAGACAAGAAAGGCCGGTAAAAGGAAGAATCCTTGTTATGGATAATGAGGAAATCTATCGCAATGTGGCCGGTTATATGCTTAGCATAATAGGCTACGATGCAGATTTCGCCAATGATGGCGACGAGGCACTAGATAAATATATCGAAGCTCTAGAGACCAGGCCTTATGACCTTATAATAATCGACCTCACAGTCCCGGGCGGCGAGGGCGGAATTTCCACGATTGCAAGGCTTCGCAATGTTGACCCGGATGTGCGCGCTGTGGTTTCAAGCGGCTATTCCGATGACCCTGTCATGGCGGATTTCATGCAATATGGATTCAAGGGCGTAATCTCGAAGCCTTATGAGATTTCGGAGCTTTCGAGGGTTGTTACGCGGATTATTAAGGCCGCCTGAAATGACTCACTTTAACTTAATCACTATAATGCATTTCAATTATAAGCCCCAGTCGTTAAATACGAATGGTTTCGACTTTGCTTCAATACAAGACAATGCGCTGTTCTGCATTATCACATTTCTCGGCTACAATATCAGTAAAATTGCTGCATTATATATGCTATGTATAATATTTATTATTTATATATGGCTTTAGAAGAGAATATTAATAAAATAATTCATTGACTTTCTCCTAAAGAATCTCTATAATTTTATATAGAAAATTAATATAGAAATTTTCACTCGGCCCTGTTGGTCGTTTTCTAGTTAAGATATTGACTTTATTGACAAGTGATTGGTCTTTCTCTTTAGCCGCTGAAGCGCACGGAACCAGAGAGAATGAAATAGAAATAAAAGATGGCCAGGAGAAGAAGTACATATTTATTATTCGATATCATGGTAAATCCTGCTCATCCTGCAAAATCCTGGTTAAAAAAAATATGAACCAGGATAAAAAAGGATGTAAAAGATAGCCAGGATAAAAAAAGATATTAGTGAATCCGGTGCCAGAGCGGAAAATAAAATCGAAGATTTTAGTTAGGAGCCGAGGGCAGCATTTTGCAGATTTTGTGCCTTCGACTACGCTCAGGCAACGGAGACCAAAAAGGCCCTCTAAATCTCCTCGAAAGGGAGACTTAAGCAGGCTTAGATTGTGAAAATAAGTATAGACAAGCTCAGCACAGTGCTTTGGGGGAATTTGAGAGGCCCAAAAGAAAGGAACTAAAATGAAAACAAAACTTATATTACTAATTTTATCACTGGCTTTTTTTGCAAGCATAGCCTATGCAGAAGACGATATACTGAATATGGAAATCATTGATACATGGTATTCTCCTGAATCATATGCTACTATTGGTGAACCATATACCGCAATAGCTTGTAAAGACTCAATAATATATTTCGCCAATGGAGAAAGAGTCTATATTCTGGAATCCTCGAATGGCTACATTTCGCTAATTGACTCGTTAAATAAAGATCATGTAAAATATGTTCAAGTATTCGATACTTTGCTATTTGTTTGCGAATATAATTATTCTACATTTGATCTTAATACTTTTATTTATGATATTTCAATCCCAGCAGAACCTGAGTCATTAGTAACTTTAGAGGATATTGCAACAGGTAAAGCATTCAATGTCGCTGATACTCTTATGATTTTAGGTCAGTTTTACAGCATTGCTGATTTGGATAGTATTTATGTATTGGGACATCCAAGGATACGTACAGAATATTTCGATTTTGATTCGATGCGCGGCTTTGGTGTAGTAGGTGTTGGCGAATATCCCTATGTTGCCCCAATAATAAATATCGAGAAATTGGTCAGTTATGATAGTGTATATACTCTACTAGATACTCAATTCATTGATATCGATTATGCTCTACCTAAAGGTCTAGTTGTCAGAGATACCCTTGTCTTCATTCGCACAACCTTTCCTACTTACTACGGAATTGCAGTCTGCTCAATAAACAGATCGGCAACAAGGATTGAGCATCACAATAATTTTGAGACTTATGGTCTAGTAAATAAGATGTTAGTAGTAAACGATAGTTTGCTCTATATCGAGAACTGGCGGAGCTTTACAATTTGCAAAATCACATCAACACCAGCTTTAGAAATCATTGCAAAATATCATCATGGTGATAATAGTCATGATTATTTAGATTTTTGTGTAGATGGTGAATATATTTATGCAATTGAAGGAGCAGGTGATTCAGTAGCTGTCCGCTCTTTCCGAGTTGACCTTGATTCTCTCCTTCAATGCAGCTATCTCAATTTGCCCGAGCAATTTGAATTCAAAACCTACCCGAATCCTTTCAATAGCCATTGCAATATTTCTTATTCGCTCAATCAGGATTATCTTATTGGTAATGAAACCTTAAAAATCCACGACATAAAAGGCAATCTCATCGATGAATTCGATATACATGATAGAGCGGGTACTATAATTTGGGATGCTGGTGATTTACCATCGGGGGTTTATCTAATCAGGCTATCGGGTGGTGATGAGAATTATGTTGAGCGGGTTGTTTATATGAAGTGAAGACCCCTCAGTCAGCTTCGCTGACAGCTCCCCTGAAACAGGGGAGCTAATTAGCTACTACAGTTTGCTCTTTTGAAAGATAAATCGACAAAAAGCCCCTCTAAATCTCCCTGAGAGCGAAACTTAAGCAGGTTTGGCTGAAGGATAACCAAATCCAGCCTCGTTCCAACGCTCCGCGTGGAGCGAAGCCTTAATATGCAACGCTCTGCGTTGATTCAACCATTCCTAAAAGCCTCAAAAATCCTGGTTAAAAAAAATATGAACCAGGATAAAAAAGGATGTAAAAGATAGCCAGGATAAAAAAAGATATTAGTGAATCCGGTGCCAGAGCGGAAAATAAAATCGAAGATTTTAGTTAGGAGCCGAGGGCAGCATTTTGCAGATTTTGTGCCTTCGACTACGCTCAGGCAACGGAGACCAAAAAGGCCCTCTAAATCTCCTCGAAAGGGAGACTTAAGCAGGCTTAGATTGTGAAAATAAGTATAGACAAGCTCAGCACAGTGCTTTGGGGGAATTTGAGGATGCTAAAAATCAACAAAAACTACCCTTACTCTACCTAACAAACTCAACGATATTGAACCAACCAGCCGAATCGGTGAAAATATTCTCGATATGTAAATCGGATATTTCAGCGAACTGCTCGATATGTGATTTTGTGAATTTATGAGAATTCTCTGTCTGGATACTGTCTCCCTTGTGAAAACTAAGATTTTCGGCAAAATATGGACTTCTGACAATATTGTAGCGATTGGCTCTTAGATGCATTTCAATTCTCATCTTTTCTGGATTGTATAATGCATCATGATCGAACCAGGCAGGCTGGAAATCAGAATCGATCATTCCATTTATCACATTAAGGATATTTTTATTGAATTTTTCTGTGACACCGGCATCGTCATTATATGCCTTTTCCAAAATAGCTCTGTCTTTTACCATATCGAGGCCCAATATGAACCTATCGCCTTTTTTCATAATTTGGGAAATATTTATAATAAATTCCTTGCCAGCATCGCGGCTTAAATTGCCCAGTGTGCTACCAAAGAAGCATAAAAGCCTTCTATCGCCTTCAGGAATATCACCGAGATGGTGAAGGAAATCGGCAACCTGTCCATGAATTTCGATAGCAGGATATTTCCTGACCAGAATTCTGGATGATTTTTTGATAGCAGCATCGCTAAAATCGACAGGAATATATAAAACTTTCTCATGCAGCCGTGCTTCTATAGAATCCAGAAGTATCGATATTTTTGAACAATCGCCGCTTCCCAGCTCTATTATATCCAATTTTCGGGCTTCGATACCTTTCCAAATTGGAGAATCAGACTTCATAACTCGTGGGAGAGCTTTTTTCATGATCGATTTTTCCGTCTTTGTCGGATAATATTCATTCTGGCTGGTGATTTTTTCAAATAATGATGAGCCATAGTCATCGTAGAAATATTTGCTCGGTAGAGATGGCAAATCTGAGTTCAATCCTTCGACAATCTCAGAAATAATATTCTCCCTATCGATTTTGGGGAGATGATTGGTTAGTCTGATATCGGCTTTTTGTTTATTCTCCGATCTTTTTATGGATGGCATGATTTATTCTGGAATACCGGTTTCTATTTGATTGCTTGGCTCATTGCTCCATTCCATCCACCCGCCATCGAAAACAGCGATATCATTCCAACCGAGAAGATATGCATTGAAAAAGGCCTCAGATGCGCGCCATCCTGTTCCGCAATAAAACGCTATCCTCTTATCGGGAGTGATTCTTTTTTCGAGCCAATCTTTCTCGATTTCACCATATTCCCTTGTAGTATGGTCGGGATTTCGAAAATTTTCCATATGATATGCATCGCTTCCACAATTGCCGAAAATCGCGCCGGGTATTCTGCCTTTTATGTCGATATAGTTATATCCGGAGACTTCTCCGATAAATTCTTTCCAGCTTCTGATGCTTACAAGCTCCCCCTTCGGTGATTTCAGAAGCACTTTTGCTTCTTCCATATCCACCATAATATTAGGCTTCATCGGGATTTTCATTCCAAAGCCGGGAACGGGAATTGGGTCATTCTTTTGCCTGGAAAGTGGATATCCTTCACTTTCCCATGCCATAAGGCCACCATTTATTATTCGTATATCTCTGACACCGGCATACATCATGATAATTGCATTACGTATCGCGCCGATGTGTCCAGCACTGGAGCCGGGAAATGGATCGGAATTATCAGGATTTGAATATCTTCCATATAGAATAACTGTTGTATCATATGTAATTCCATGTGCTTCAAGGGTTTCTTTTATCTCTTCGGGAGTTCTACGATTCCACATTTCAGGCTCTTCGAGAGCGAGAGTATCCAGGGCTATTGCGCCGGGAATGTGGCCAAGTTCATAATCATCAGGATTGCGATAATGAGAATGACAGATGACAAATCTATCATTCTTATACTCTTGTGGCCTCTCTGTGGCAAGAAGTGATTTTACCCATAAAGGCGGTACAAGGCTCTGAAATCTCTGCATCCTTTCCATCGGAAAACTCTTATCATCTGACCATTCTTCGATAAATGCATCATAAATCTCGATATCTTCGAAACCGGATTCCGCCAATTTCTCGGCCACTTTTCTCGATTCGCCTTCATTGTAGCCATAAACGATTAAGCTATTATCAATATCGATTTCCTTAGAATCGAGGACATCTTTCCAATATGACTTATCGGCCCATTTATATGGCAAACTCCTTGCGCCTTTGATATGGCCGCCGCGGGCTTCTCCAGCCAATTTCCAGCCATTATAGGCATTTATGTCTCTTGCATCGATAATAGTTACATTATTATTATGGATTTTTTCATTTAATTTTTGTGTGCCTATTTTTTCCATTATTTCCTATCTGTATTCGGGATTTGGATGATCGAAATTGCACCCAGCATCCCATAATTTTCTTTGATTGCCATGCGCTGGAATTCCGTCATTATCTTTGAGCATTCTCGCAAAATGCATCAGATTCCAGGTCATAAATGTGGTATTTCTTTGTGTGAAATCATTTTCTGGCCCGCCAGAGCCTTCATCGAGATACGATGGGCCTGGGCCTGCTTCGCCCAGCCATGCAGCATCGGCCTGCGGAGGAATTACAAAGCCGAGATGCTGAAGCGAATATAGAATATTCATCGCACAATGTTTTGCTCCATCTTCATTTCCCGTAATAATACATCCGCCTGTTCGGCCATAATAGTCGTATTGGCCGTCATCATTAAGATTGCCAGATGTCGAATATAGCCTTTCTATAATTTTGCTGCATACGGATGATTTATCTCCAAGCCAGATAGGTGTGCCAATTATTAGAATATTGGCATCCATGACTCTTTTATAAATCTCTGGCCAGTCGTCCTTTTTCCAACCGTATTCTGTCATATCGGGATACACGCCATTTGCAATTTCATAATCGATAGCCCTGATCACTTCGACATCGATATTGTTTTTCTCCATTATGGCCCTGGATACATCTATCAGGCCTCTTGTATGGGATTGTCTGGGCGACTTTTTGAGTGTGCAGTTTATAACAACAGCTTTCAGGTCGGAAAAATCCCACCTACTTTCTTCACAAAGCTCAATTTGCTTCTTGCTAAGTTTCACAGCTTCCTTTCCGAATAATTTTAATTCGCTTCTTACATGTAAATAAATAGAAATAAGGAGATTTAAGCAAATACAAATTTGTATCCTGCAAAATAATTACGCTAATCTATTTTTATTTTGTTGTACCAGACAATGCGCTGTTCCGCATTGTCATACTTTTCAGGCTAAAACATCAGTAAAGCCTTTTGGGTATATATATTAAATATTATATATATGTTGTATATATGGCTTTAAAAGAGACGAAAATGATAAAGGCTATACTGATCAGCAGAATAAATATTATCATCCATAACAGCAATTCTTGTCCCAAGGCCAGAATTCGGATATGATGTAATTATCTCTGGAGATGATTTTTTGTCTTTACTAATTAAGACTGCAGCTTTATCATCAGCGATAGCAATGTAATGGCTGGTTGTGAAAGCTATATCAGATGCGCCTTTTAGCTGGAGTTGCCATTTCTTTTCTGGCAAAGAAGGCTCTGATAAATCATAGGCAATAAGGCCTTCTCTCCCATCTGCAATCAAAAGCTCATTGCCTTCGAATACCAGACCTCTTGGATTATCCATTTCGATTTCAGCAATTTTTTTTACAGTATCATCGACTGAAAATACCCAAACACCATGCATATCGATTGAAACTGCTGCAAGTTTACCAGTAAATGCAAATTCTCGTGCAATGCCCGGGATTTCGTACTCAGCCTTTTCCTTGGCACCGATAAAATCATCTCCCATACGGTAGTAGAAATTAATCTTTCTGTCTATCATATCAAAAAAAGCAAAAAAGTAGCGATTGCCTCCTGCCGAAAATGCTCTCTGTGTTTCTATTGTATGAAGATGCTTTAACCCTTTTATGCTGTCTTGTTTGTAGGCTATCAAACCTATTCCTTCGACGGCTACTATGATATTATTTCCGGCAATAGCTATATCTCGGCAAAAGCCATTGGTCTTAATTTGGTATTTCTCTTTTTCAGGTTGTTCTTGTTCGAAAATTCCTATTCCTTTTTTTCCGAGAGCGATATATGCTCTTTCATTGAAAGCCTCTGCATCGATAACAGAAATATTCGGCCTGAAACTTGCTTTTTCTTCAATTCGAGAATTTTCATCTATTTGGTAGAAATCCATTCCTTGCCAACCATTGAGCAAGAAAATATTCTCATAATCGGTAACAATTCTTTGACTCAGCGACCAATTTTCATAACTCCAAAGTACTCGCTCTTTTGGAAGTTCCGCTAAATCCCATGAAACAAAGCCCTTGTCCATAATAGATGCATACAAAACAGAATCTTGATATGCAAGGCTGCTATAGAATTCATCTCTTTGGCCGAATTCTCCAAGATGAATCAGGCTGTCACCTTCACATTTAGTAACCGAAATCGGCTTTTCGAAAGTAGTGATAAAAAGGAAACCATCATCAAAATATAGATTCTCGGCCGGATAAATACTTTTGATATTTGTCCCTTTTCGATTTTGCAGATTCAACTTATAAATACTATCTGTGCCATTTGCAATAAAACAGTAGTTCTCCGATAATGCAATCGAAGTCAGAGGCTTTGGAAAGCAAATGCTGTCCATCGAAGCTATATTTGTTTTATCGAAAAAATAGACACACCTTTGTGACATTATAGCAATTTTATCGTAATTTATATCAAAATTAAAGACTTCATTATCTAAGATAATGGTATCGGGGAAAAATATGCTATTTCTTTTTTTTTCTATAAAGTATAGATAACCCGATCTTGCTAATACAAGAATATTGCTATTGTCTTTTCTAGCAGATATTATATCACCAAACAAGAATGAACCATGAAAATTTTGGTAATTTTTTTCACTGTTAAAATGGACACTTCTTATACCTGTTTTATACACTGCCACGCCATCATTTGATGAAATGGGTATAAAATCAGTAATATATGACCAATATTTACTACCTAATAATTCAATCTTTTGGCTATCTATTCCATAAATAGCATAAAATGAGCATAAAACAAAAACAAATAATATAATTAATTTTTTACACATCTCTTCTCCTTAAGTGGAAGTTAAAATTTCTTTTTCTCATTGTAATTTAATCATTTATAAGCAAAAAATAAATTGAAATCTTGTGATTTATTGATTATAATATATATTGGAAAATAATAAAAAAGGAGCAATAATGAGAAAGTTTGTATTGATTTCTATCTTAATATCAATCATAGCTGGGCTTTTTGCCTGGGATTATGATTCTGGCGTGATCGATGTTCGCACCGATCCTCGGGCTAGTGGTGGAGAAAGAAGATTTCTGCCCTACTATTTATCTGTCTGTATCGATCAACCTCCAGTAGTTGTCGATCTAGACTTGCCACCTGGAGATTATTCTGTCGATGCTTATCTTCGATATTATCCCTGTGAGCAGGAACATGAAACCATGTACGCCAGCCTCGGCGGCCAGTCCAAACATATACCGGATATGGGCTGCACTTCTTTCCAGTGGTTCTATAATATTGGCGATTGTGGTGCAGACTGCGGCGGCGACCCTTCACCGCTGAACTATCACACTGTTTCGGAATCTTCGGATTTGGTTTTACAAGGTTCTGGTTGGACAGCAGAAGGTGTTAATGTCATTTATGTCCGTGTATTTGGAAATTATCGTGAAAATACGCCACCAATTGTTACAGAGTTAACTCCAGAGAATGGCGAGTTTGCTGATAATATCACAATCGATGCCATTTCCTCCGATCCTGACAGTATTGTCGTCTCCGAAGAATTTGAATACTCCTTAGACGGCGAAACTTGGCTACCAATTACAATTTCAGATAATCCTGAAGATCCTATCCTATGGACATCGGAACTCGATGAATGCGAAGTATGGCTTCGTGCCCGAGCTTTTGATGGCGAACTTTATTCGGAATGGTTTGTATCCGGGCCTATCTTAATTGACAATACACCGCCGGTTACTTCAGACGATGCTCCAGAAGGCTGGCAGATAGGCGAAGTTACTGTAAATCTCACTGCCGATGATGGAGAATGTGGTTCTGGATTCGATGGCGATGGTACAATCCACTATTCCATCGAAGGCTTTGACTACTTCGAAGGCAATGAAATTCTATTTATCGATAATGGCAGCTTCGAGATTCAATATTATTCCGTAGATGATGTCGGAAATACCGAAGAGCCAAAAACTTGTATTGTAATGATCGATAATCTTTGCCCGGTCTTCACAGAACTGTCGATACCCGAATTCGATGAAGATTTCGAAGGTGATTTGCCAATTTCTATCACTGTGGAAGATGAGCATTCCGGCGTTCTCGAACATACTGAATACTATGCGATTGGTGTTACCGAGACACCGCATCCCGATGTAGTCTGGATTGAATTTAGCGGCACCATCGATGAAGATTGGCCGATGTTCGAAGGCCAGTATCTTTATGTCAAATCGATCGCCGAGGATAATGCCGGCAATGTTTGCGAGTCCGAGATCCAAAGTGAATATATCGATCCTGTTAACCATCCACCTTTAGTAATATCGCTGCTGCCAGAAGAAGGCGAATTCAAGGACGATATCGAGGTCTCTGCCGAAACCGAAGATCCAGATGGCCCAGTTATTGGCGAAATATATGAATATTCATTGGATGGCGAAAGCTGGCTTCCGCTTGCCGATACCGAAACTCCCGATATTCCAATAATATGGACAAGCGGCCTTAATGAATGCGAAGTGTGGCTAAGGGTTCGCGCTTTTGATGGCGAGCTTTATTCTGAATGGTTTGTTGAAGGCCCTATTCTTATTGATAATACTGCACCAACAACTACTGACAATGCCCCAGAAGGCTGGCAGAACACAGATATTACCGTGTTACTATCACCTGATGATGCCATTTGCGGCTCCGGTTTCGATGGAACTGGCACAACGTATTTGGGCACCGAAGGGGCATATGAAGAAGGCACCGAAGTAGAGTTTACCGAAACTGGAACGTATGAAATTTCATATTATTCAATCGATGATGTCGGCAATGAAGAGATTCCTAATAGTTTCACCGTCTCTATCGATAAGGATTGCCCTATCTTTGCAGATTGGTCTATACCAGAGATCGATGAGGATTATGAAGAAGCCCTGGAGATTTCTCTCGCTGTTTCGGATGAGCATTCTGGAGTTGCATCCTATGCTACCTATTATGCCTTCAGCATAGACGATTCCCCTGACCCAGAAGCTCTCATGTGGACAGAATTCGACTCGGTAATCGATGTGGATTGGTCCTTGCATGAGAATGAATATCTCTATGTAAAAGCTATCGGCGAAGACAATGCTGGCAATATCTGCGATTCTGATATGCAAAGCGAATTTATCGAATATGTCAATCATCCGCCGATTATTACTGCACTTGTACCCGAAAACGGTGAGTTTGCAGATAACATCGAGATTTCAGCAACCACTTCCGATCCAGATGGCCCGGTTGCTGCCGAAGAATATGAATATTCATTGGATGGCGAAACATGGCTTCCAATTACCATATCCGATACGCCAGCAGATCCATATAGCTGGGCATCTGGTTTAGATGAGTGTGAAGTTTGGCTTCGTGCACGCGCCTATGATGGCGAACTCTATTCCGATTGGCTCGTATCAGGACCGATTCTTATCGATAATACGCCACCGGTTACAACAGATGATGCCCCGGAAGGATGGCAGGTCGATAATTTTGTCGTTATCCTTACGCCTGATGATGGCGAATGTGGCAGTGGTTTCGATGGTGATGGAACTACCTACTACTCCATAGATGATGGCGCCATTCTGGAAGGCAATGAAATCGAATTCACAGAATCTGGCGTTTATGAGATTAGCTATTTCTCGGTTGATGATGTTGGCAATTCCGAAGAACCAAAAACTACAACTGTATATATCGATAAAGATTGCGTAACCTTCTCGGATTGGAATATTCCAGATATATCAGGAGGTACTGTTGACGAGACATGTATTAATTATACTGGCCGCGAAGGTATCGAATACACTGTAATTTCCGGCACAGACCCAACATGTGGCCTAACAGGAATAAAATTCGAAGATGGTAGCCCGAATCTTGGTGAAGATTCCATGATAGAAGCCGATATTTTCCAGTTTACGGTTATGGCTTCAGATATTCCTGCAATTATAGAAATTTCTACCAAAGCAGGCGGTGTTTGTGGATATTCGACTATCGATATAGATGAATGCTCCTCAAGCCTTAGCATTGGCGATATCTGCGAAGCCGGCTCGGATGAAGGCGGCTTTATAATACAATTGCTGGATATGGAAGATTTGGGAAGCGGTGAAATCAGGATGACCTGGCGCGTAGTCAGTGATGATGAACCAACCGCTGCATTATCCCATGTGGTTTTTGGTATTTTACCAGTATCACCACCTTCCAGCTATAGCACTATTGGCGACTATGAGATCTGTTTTGGTGGCGGAGTAGCAGAATGCGATACATTCACTGGAAGGGGCGGCATGGAATATGTCGTAGAAATAGGCACCGATCCGACATGCGGCCTTACTGGAATCAAATACGAAGATGCCGAACCAGGCCTTGGCGAAGATGGCGCTTTGGAAGCCGATATCTATCAATTCAATATTCCATCTGGTACGCTTCCGGCGACTATAGAAGTATCCACAAAAGCAGGCAGAACCTGCGGATATACAGTTTTCAATACATCGGATTGTGGACTTCTGGCAGGCGAAGGTGGCATATGCGAAGCTGGGCCGGATGAAGGTGGCTTCATTGTCCAGTTCCTTGCCATCGAAGAATACGATGCATATACTACTCTCACCTTCCGCGTGATTTCCGATGAGGACAATAGAACAGCGGCATTATCGCATGTAACATTTGGTTTGCCTTCTGTCGAACCTATGAGTGATTATACAACACCTTCCGAATTTGTCATATGTGATGAAAGCGATGAAGTCAGTTGTGAGAGCTTCTCGGTAACTATTTCGGATGAGCTTTCCGGTGTTGATGAATCTGCCAGCGCATTCTACTGGGCAATTTCGCCATCTGCCACAGCCACAGAGCCCGATGAGCTTTCCTGGACACCGATCGCAGAAGGTTCAAGTGAATTAATCGGCGAAATCTGCGCAGCTTGGAATGAGAATTCTGGCGAATATATCTATTTCATGGCCGAAGGAAGCGACCTTGCTGGCAATTCCTGTTATGAGATGATTAATGAATATATCGAGCCAGTAACCGAGACCGAGCCGGAGATGGAAGGTTGTGGCTATGGTGTTACATTTGAATTTCCATCGCTATTCCGCGCTCATTCGCTAATTGGATACAATGTATATCGTTCGGATGCGCCATTTGGAGATTTCACCAAAGTTACAGATGAGCCTGTTCTTTCGACTTCGTTCAGCGATGGCCCTGCTCCGGGACTCTGGTATTATAAGGTTATGAAGGTCTATGAGACTCTCGAGGAAATCCAATATGGCGATATCTACGAGGTTCAAACCTATGATATCACCAGTAATAACCTTGGTGCGAAACTTCTTGAAGATTCGCAGGTAGAATTATCATGGAATTCATCGCCCGAAGCATCGAGTTATGAAATCTATATGGGTAGAGGCGAGGATGTTCTTTTTGACACGCCGATTGCTAGTGTTTATTCAGATACGATATGGACAAGTCCATCAGGTATGCTCGAAGATGGAATAAACTACAGTTTCTATGTCAAGGCTATTACAGATTGTGATTGCCCGTATGAGAATCGGTCGAATATTCTTACTGTGATGCCAACGAATCAGCCTCTTCTCCGTGCAGCGTCCAAAGCAAGAATCACAAGTCCCAAAGCTGGTTCTTTCACAACGGGCGATTACCTTACTGTATCTGCCGAGCCAATTTTCGAGCATGTTGATGATATTTCTTCACTCAGGTTCCAAATCCGTAGTTTCGGTAGAGGCGATTGGATCGATCTTTCTGAATCGGCTCCGATAGTCGATATGCCAATCACTAATACTAATCCAGATAATAGGGAGCCTTATTTTATTAATATCGATACCGAAGAATTGGGAACTGGCAAATATCAGATTCGAGCAATAAATCCTACAACCTCGCCCATATCCGAAATCGCTCCGATGTCGGTTACATTCAATATCGATCCTTCTTTCGCGAATATAGATGAAAATCTAACCGAGAATTCGCAGGATATTGTATTTACTGCAGCGCCGGGAAGAATCGTGGATGTTTCACTTGGCACAAGCTCATCGAATATTCTCATTAAATCCCATTTCACTATCAGTAGCGAAGCATGTCGATTGAATATTAAGAATATCTCATCTGAAATTTTGCCAGAGCCGTCACCAGATTCCCGAGCGATTACAGCTTTTAGAACCTCTCGATACAGCGGGCCAAAACCAGATTATATCAGATCCAGTTTCGATATCTATTATGATGAATCTGAGATTGTTGCTCGTGGATTACGAGAAGAAAACCTTAGAGTCTATTGTTTCAGAACTGGTGGGTTCTGGGAACCACTTCCAACCATTGTCGATCCTGAGAAAAATATCGTCCATACACAGACAGAAGAATTTGGGCTATTCATACTTGGCCCAGCAGAACTTCTAGGAATATCAGATGAGAATAATCTGCCAAAAGAAAAAGAGATAATATTAGCACATCCAAATCCATTCAACTCACAAGTTACTATAATAACCGAAATCCCAGACAAATATAGTGAACTTTCGATTTACAATATCTTGGGCCAAAAGCTAAGAACCTTTGATACAAAAAATGGTATAAATCAGATTACGTGGGATGGCTGTGATGATTATGGCAAAGAACTTTCATCCGGTATTTATTTGCTACATCTTAGTACAAAAGACAGAATGTTTGTAGAAAAACTTATATTGATGAAATAGTCAGCAATCAAATATGTATTTAGAGGCCCAGCATTTGCTGGGCTTCTTTTTTTTAGAATGAATTCTCTTGTAAAGCCATATATAAATATATACAATACATAATAGATATAATGCAACGGCTTTACTGATGTTTTAGCCGAGAAGTAGGACAATGGGGCACAGCACCTTGTCTAATAAGAAATGGAAGTATAAAACCTTTGTCAGGCCTTGCTAATTAATGCTAAATTATTATTAGCAGTGAATATCTTGAAAGGTTGATATCTTGATAAACCAGTTAATGTATTTTAAGAAAAGCGCAAAATAAAAACAGGGTCATTTTAATGAAATCTATCGAAATAGAGATGATTTACAAATGCGCCCGCCCCGACTCGAACAGGGAACCTACAGATTCGTAGTCTG
>JBKHBT010000024.1:0-38486 GCA_046542255.1 Candidatus Zixiibacteriota bacterium
GTTCTGTGAGAGGAAGAAAGTTGAAGCGTATTGGCTCAACTTTCTCCTACTCGATGTTTATCAAGATATAAAAAATCTTATAGCTTTGCGAGAAGCCTTCTCATAGCATCCAGGCATTCTTCAGGAACATAATTGACATGTTTCTTATTCTTATGGCAGGTTTCGATGAATTTATAGCGGTCTTTCATCCGATTTTTGAAAGATTTACGGTACTCGACATCCTGCATATCTGGTTCATATCCATCGACTGGTAAATAGCTGAATTCTTCGATCTCAGGCCATGGCATGAAATCAGCTTCATCTTCGATAATTTGCTCAAGAAGTGAAAGTGTAAGTTCTTTCGGAATATCCTTGCCCATAAATTCGCCAGTATTGAGAATATAGCAGGAAACGCCTTTCTCGATGAGTTTTTTGAATCTATCATAATCATCGGCAAGAGGGTAAACGCGGAATGGATTGGCATATGGCTCGAAGACCAGTTGATTTAAGTCCTGCCCAACGACTCTTTCTGCCGATGTCCTCTTTGTTGCTAAGGTAAGCCCCATTAAACTTGCGATAGATGGATCGACAAGCCGGCTGATAGGTGGTAAAGTCGGGTCTTTCATTAGCCAGAAAATCGCATTGATAGGCTTATCGAATTTATCGACTCTATGCGGCGACCAAAGATCAGATTTGACTGCACGGCCATTTCCCTGTCTGATATCTTCCAAAACAAAGAAAAGCCGGCCATCTTCGGTCTTCGATGCTCCAATATTCTGAGCAGTAAGGATATATTTATTATCAGGATGACCAATAACATAATCTGCTGTCTTGTCGAAATATGAAGGCTCGAGTGCAATCGATGAAATATCGTCAAGATTGATTACAAAGGCATCATCGTGCAAAACGGTGATATTATATTTACCACCGTGCTGTGCATGTGTCAATGTCGATTTACCGCTTCCGGATAGCCCGAAAAAGGCTGCGATAAAATTATTGTGATTGAACCTTTTAATGCCACCATGGCATGCAACAAAGCCATGACGCTTGGCCGTTCCCCAGCCGAGTGTCAATGTCGCCTTTTTGAATTCACCAAAATAGCGTAGTCCCAAAAGAGCTGCTACATTGTGCTGTGAGTCGAAGAAAGCCAGTCCGAGTGGGAAATCAGGATGTGACCAATAAGGATCGGTGAAAATAAATATGTCTGTGTCATCATAGGGTACAGAGCGCTTGTACATATTCTTGTATTTCTCATTAAGATGCTGGAAGTTCAAATTCCAGGAAAGCAAATTATTCTCGAAGCCTTCTGGAATAAGTATATTTGCTTTGACCATCATATCTTCATGAAGTCCTATTGTCGCTACGGCATGATACATTTTCCTGAATCTAGCATTGTAAACTGCCTCGCGAAGTATCGATGTGTATGTCTTCTCATCGACATTAGATGTGCCAGAAATTCTTCTTGCCTGTGCACAGCGGCCGGTTACTTCGCCATCATTAAAAAGCAAGACTTTTGCATCATCGGGAAGGCCGTGATATTCGGGATTATTAATTGGCTGGTCGGTAACGATTGTACCTGGGCATTTCAGAGCTAGCCGATAGGAATCAGCCGGCGTAAAAACTCGCTCTACATTATTACGATAAAACGCTGTTTCAATAGTTGTCCTGAAACTCGAAATCTTACTTTTATCATGCAGCGAACCAAAAACACTCATTTTTCCTCCTACTATAAATTGAAAAGATATCTTTTGACCGATTAGTATATGATACTTATGATTTTTGTCAAGTTATTTATTTCACAAAGTCTTAATTTCTTTGCTCATGCATGTAAAATATTAAATACGATATTAGAATAATAGCTATAAATAATTGCAATACAAAATAATGCTAAGATTACATAATTTATAACAATATATAAGTTAGGATAAATAGCTTTAATAAATAGAACTTACTTGCTATCATCTCTTGTTTTCTGATATTTTAATATTTCTTTTGGCAGTTCAAAATCGAAATTTTGCATTTTTCCATTTTTCATAATCAGGGTATCCGGTCCCAGGTTTTCTGGAATGGCTAGGATAGTTAAAGAATCCATCGTAGTTCTGATTTCGAAATAATATGATAAATCCACATCTTCCAATTCTTGCCATTGGGATTCTTTGACGATGGAATCGGTCTTTTTCGGATAGGCTCCGAATTCAGAATAGTAGTACTCGGCAGAGAGATTGATTCTTTTTAGTATCAATGTCGCTAAGTATTCTTGATTATCACAATTTATTTTTTCCCCATATGTGCTGAATAAATAGCTCTGGTACCTAACATCATTGGTAAGGCCTGGATGGAAAGCGATCACCAAAAACAAGATGGCCGTAATAAGGAAGATAAGGATCGAGATTACAATATTATGGCTGTATTTAATTGAAATAACGAGATTTACAATAGCTGTAAGAATGGTAATAACGATGAAAATCTTATGAAATTCAAGGCTATCGTAATCCGGTTCTCCGAAAACCCCAAGAGCCGAAATGAAACTCAGAGAGATAAACAGTGTGATAATCATCAAATAATATATTGTATGTGATTGTTTTGGCGAATCTTCCATTTATTTCTTACCCTTTGGAATACCATGGAAATTTTTGGGTTTTGCAGATTTTCTAATAGGTTCTTCCCGTTTGAAAATCTTGATTGCCTCTCTGACAATTTCGGGGTCAAATTGATTGCCAGAGCCTTCACGGATGCGTTTTAATGCCTCATCGTAAGCGAGGGCTTTTCGGTATGGCCGGTCGCTTCTCATAGCATTCCAGGCATCACATATTGTTATGATTCTCGAAGACAGCGGTATTTCTTTGCCTTTTAGGCCATTTGGATATCCTAGGCCATCCCATCTTTCATGGTGGAATCTTATACCATCAGAATCGATATTTAGTATATCGATGAGCCTGATTAGATTGGCTCCGAGATCGGGATGCCGGGTCATTTCTTCCCATTCATCATCATCGAGGCCTGCGGATTTAAGTAGCACATCATCTCGAATACCGACCTTGCCAATATCATGAAGAACTGCTATCTGGGCAATATTATCGGCTTCTTTTTCACTAAGTCCCATTGCCAGAGCAAGAGAATGACTATATTCTTCGACATTTTTGGAGTGTTGATATGTATAGGAATCCCGCAAACCGACCATATATGTAATCGAATCCAGTGCTTTTTCGATTGTATTCTGAAGCTGCCTTCTCTGCAAGATATATAAATAAAGAATAATGATAGGTATAATCATCAAAATTGAGAAGAGATAGGATTCCATTTTGATTAAATGGGCAAAAACAAGTCCCCATGACCATAATAATGGTGATTTTTGCGCTCTGTCTATTATTTCCTCTTTGTATAGCTTCAAAGATTCTTTTTTGGATAGTGCAATTATAAAACTCAGTAATGATTCCACAATTAACATTGACAGGCCCGCTAAAATACCAGCCAGGGCAAAAACAATTGATAATTCCGGATCGAGGTCAAACAATCCTATGAAACCGTTGAATACGTAATATGCAATATGCAATTTGATTATTAACATTGCCAGATGAGAATATTCTTCCAAACGAGAACGGCTATCAAGAATTATTACTGGAAGAAGCCATGGAATAATTAAGGCAGCAGTTGCGTAGGTAGCACTGTAAGCTATCATCGCAGCAAAGCTAAATGATTCGTTGATAAGGCTAATGAATGGGTCTTGAAAACGTTTATGAAAAAAATTTCCGACTGCTAAAAATATAGTGAAAATCAGAAATGCTGGCCACTGTTGGTATATCAGTTCAAGATTTTGATAAGAAAATAGGGCCATGATAATAGCTATCAATATATGAACTATACATTGATATTTATAAAATGGATGACGTATTAAATCTGCTCGAGCCATAATCCTCCTAAGTTAGATTTTAAGAGGAAATGATGCAAATTGCAAGCTTTTAATTTTCAAATAATCATTTTATCCATAGATAACATCTTATTTGATATTGACATTATTTGCGAATAATGCTAATTTTAGAAATGTTAAAGGGATTTGAGCAGGGAGTTTATTAATGACACGAAAACCAAATAGAGCTGTTTTAGGACTTTTATGGGGTGATGAGGGAAAAGCCAAGATTATCGATCTTCTTGGAAAATACGCTAATATGATAGTTCGATTTCAGGGAGGTGCAAATGCCGGACATACTGTTATGGTCAATGATCATAAGACGGTTTTGCATCAAATACCATGTGGCATCCTAAGAAAAGATACATTATGTATTCTGGGTGCTGGTATGGTTGTCAATCTGAAAGAGCTATTCGAAGAAATTGCAATGTTAAAGCAAAATGGTGTAGATATCACAGATCGCCTCTACATGAGCCCGAGAACACATATTGTTACACCACTTGGGAAAACAATCGAAAAATTAATGGAAAAAGAAAACAAAATCGGAACAACTCTCCGTGGGATTGGGCCGACTTATTCCGAGAAGGCCCTTCGTACCGGATTTAGAGCAGGCGATATTGTTCATAATAAAGATTTTCCCGACATGCTGAAAAAGCAATACAAGCGCATAAAGAACATGGTAAATGCAACAGATGGAATCGATATGCCGGAGTATTCTCATGTTTTAGAGAGCGTTTATTCATACCGCAAGGAACTCGCTAAATTGGTCAGGCCATGTTATAATCTTGTAAATGAAGCCATGCAAAAGGGCATTGGCGTACTATTCGAAGGCGCGCAAGGCTCGATGCTTGATATCGATTGGGGGACATATCCCTTTGTTACATCTTCAAATACGACAATCGGTGGTTTGGTTTCCGGAGCCGGCGTAGATCCGCGAATGCTGGATCAGGTGATCGGTGTAACCAAGGTTTTTACCACTCGTGTTGGCGATGGCCCATTTCCTACCGAAATGCCAGAAAAACAGGCCAAACATCTTCGCGGAACCGGTGATAAACCCTGGGATGAATTTGGTGCTACAACCGGAAGGCCTCGTAGGATAGGATGGCTCGATGGCATCGTTTTGCGATATGCGGTGACGATTAATGGCGTAGATGCTCTCGCTGTTACTAAGATGGACACTTTAGACGGACTCGATGAAATTAAAATTTGCCGTTCCTATTGGGTAGATGGAGAGATAACCGAAGATTTCCCAGCCACTATAAAACAGCTCGAAATGACAAGGCCAATTTATGATACATTGCCAGGATGGACAGACGAGACCAGAGGGATCACGAAATTCTCTGATTTACCAGAGAATGCCAGGAAATTCGTTAAACACATAGAAGAAATCACCGGCATTCCAGTAATTCTTGTATCTACAGGCCCTAATCGCGCAGAAACGATTGTTGTTCATCATAAATGATTTGTTGATTTATGCAAAAAAAATATCTCGAATTAATACAAAAAGGCGCGCGCCTGACCGGCGTATTGGATCTTAAGGAAGCGTTATTTTTAATTACTGAATCGGCAGCGAATCTTACAAATTCCGAGGGCGGTTCGGTTTTGCTTCTGGATTCAAAGGGCAATAGGCTACATTTCGCTGTTGCCACAGGGCCTTCTGGGCCAAAGCTGGTGAATAAATCTATGTCGATAAAAAAGGGCCTTGCTGGATGGGTAGTCCGCAATAGGAAGCCTGTTATTTCAAATCAGCCTGAAACTGATAAGCGCCATACCCATTCAATCGATAATCAAATGGATTTTAAGACAAGGACTTTACTTGCTGTACCGCTTTTTGTGAAAGATGAAATTATTGGTGTTCTTGAAACCGTCAACCATAAAGCTGGTGAATATACAAATGACCAACTAGAAATATTGACATACTTCGCCGAATTGGCAGCAATGGTTATACAAAATGCAAGAAAATTCGAAAGCTTAAAAAATACAAATCGCCTTCATCATGAAAACGATTCACTCAAACATAGGCTAATCGGCCAATCACGCGATATTGTCAAAATTCGTAGAACAATCGATAGAATAGCGATTAGGCCGGTTTCTGTCCTTATTACAGGAGAAAGCGGAACAGGTAAAGAAGTCGTGGCCTGGCAAATTCATAATCGCTCCAATTCCAAAGATAAGCCATTCGTCAAGGTGAGCTGTGCTGCACTTAATGAAAACTTACTCGAATCGGAACTTTTTGGCCATGAGAAGGGCGCATTTACTGGAGCTACTTCAAGACATATCGGAAAATTTGAAAGAGCCAGAGGCGGCACAATTTTACTCGATGAGATTGGTGAGATATCCGAAAGGGTGCAGGTGAAGCTTCTTCGTGTACTACAGGAGAATGAAATCGAAAGAGTCGGAGGCAAGGAGACTATCCCTGTCGATGTTCGCGTGATTTCCGCTACTAATAGAAATATTCGCAAAGAAATCCAGAATAGCAATTTCCGCGAAGATCTATATTATAGAATCAAGGTTATGCATATCCATGTCGAGCCTCTGCGCCAAAAAGCCAATGATATTCCGCTTCTATGCAAGCATATACTCGAAAAACTTCGAATCGAATTCGACCATCCAATACGCAAGATATCCAATGAGGCAATGGAAATTCTCAAAAATCATGACTTCCCGGGTAATGTTCGCGAGCTGGAAAATGTTCTTGAAAGAGCTGCTGTTTTGAGCCAGAGCCGGATTCTTACTCCCGACCTTTTACCAGCAGAAATCATAGATAGTCAAAAGCCTGATCCCGAACAGGAATTCTCCAAAATGACCCTTCCCGAAATCGAGAAGAAGAAGCTCGTGAATGCTCTTGAAAAAACTGGCGGCAATAAATCTAAAGCAGCTCGAGAACTGGGCATTTCCCGAGATAAACTTCGATACAGAATAAAGAAATACAATATCAAATAATATTTTTTGAAAAATTGCTTGCGAAATTTTAAATTAGCTCCATCTTAATTATGATACAGGTGCCGGAGGCTTAATAGGGAATCGGGTGTAAGTCCCGAGCGATCCCCGTCACTGTTAGCTGGACGAAGGCCAGAATGCCACTTGCGATAGCAGGGAAGGCGGCCCAAGGATGATGGCAAGCCAGGAGACCTGCCTGTATGGCTCAAAGTGAGTCTATAATCCTAAACCGGGAGAAGTGAGGGATACCGCTCTTGCATCTTCCACAAAAAATGGAGCCAAAATGGTCCGGGGTAGGCTGGCAATCTGCTTAATGATATTAGCAATTACAGCATTTGCAACTGATCTCACTATATGTATAATCGATCGAGATAGTGGACTTATGGTACAGAAAGCGAACGTTACATTCGATGGTATATTGCAAAAAAGCAATTCCGAAGGCTGCACAAAATTCTCAGGAATAAAACCTGGAATCTATCAGGTCTATATCGATCATCCCGATTACAGAAGCCTCAGGACAGAACTCAAAATAGAAAATGAATTCTCCGAGAAAGCATTTTTCGATATCAAGCCACTCATCAGCACAATGAAACCTATCAAGGTGCAAGGTAATTACGAAATGGAAACTGGAAATATCGTAATAAGAAATCCAAATATTGCAGCAGGCTCTATCAAAAGCTATATCGATGTGTTGCCGGGCGTACAAATAATAGAAAATGATGGCAAGTCCTCAGTCTCTATAGAAGGTTCTCGGCCGGAAGATGTGCTTATGGTTTTGGATGGTAATATAATCCCTCGAGACCAGAATGGAATTTCTGATATTTCATCGATAGAGCCAGATGATATAGAATCCATCGAAATAAGAAAAAGCGGTATTCCTGCGAAATATTCATCTCTTGCTCCGGCTGGCATTGTTTTGATTGAAACAGGACATAATAGTTCGCCAAAGGTGTCTTCGATTTTAGGCTATGGGAGCTATGAAAAGTATTCACTTAGAGGAGACTTCGATTGCCAGCCGTTTTCGAGTGTAAATTTGGGCCTTAATGCATTCTACAATGAAAAAGAGAATGATTTTCCATATAGTATATCTCGCTATCCAGATTCGATTTTATGCAGGAAAAACAATCACTCTAGAAGGATGGGTTTTGGTGTTGCCTCTGAATATCAAAGTAGTTGCTCTAATTTGCGATATGTTTTTTCTGTCGATTATTTTACGGAAGGAATGCCCGGGAGCGTGGATATACCAACTCCGTTTGCAGAAAGAGAAGGCCAGGAATATCGAACAGGGCTTTCAATCGATACCGAATTATTCTCGAAAACCTATTTTAATTCCAATATTACCTATAATTCTAGCATATCAGAAATCTATTCGCCAAGGCCATATGTTTATATACCAGTAGATTCGAGGCAAAAGATGGATGTGCTGGATTTTGCTTTTTCGATTGATAGAGAATTTATGGATTTTTTAAAACCTTCGATTGGATTTTCTTCTTTTTATGAGTCTTTCATGCTTGATAATAATTTGAATCCAAAACATGGTATAGATAAAAAGAATCGCCAAAGATATTCGCCCTGGATAGAGTTAAATATTGAAAAGTCTTTTTGGAATAGATTCGATATTTCATTATTCACATCGATAAGGCAGGATTATTTTTCGGAACCGAATAATAAGCTTAGCAAATCTGTCGAATTGGAATCATCCTATCTGCTTTTTGATGGAGAGTTCAAGGCATATCTTGGAATTGCAGGCGGATACAATGAATCTTTCAATCTTCCAGCATTTAATGATTTATACTGGATACGCGATGCCTTTGCAGAAGGTAACCCCGACCTATCACCTGAGATTGCGGATAGAAAACATATAAAATTTCATTCTTCGCTAAAATATGGCAAATGGCGGCTTATTATGAATACCGATTTCTTTGATAGGCAGATCGATTCAGTTATTGTCTGGAATCGTGGATTCGATGGCCTCTATCGTCCAATTAATCTTGCTGGTGAGAAAACGACTGGACGCAGTGACTATCTATCATTAAGGTTCGGGAGTACTGTCGATATTAGTTATTCAAATTCCCTTGTAGATGCAAGGCAAATCTCAGATGATTCATATATGGATGGCCTATTTATGCCTTTTAGGCCGGATTATATGCAGAAAATATCCCTTGAACTACGTAGACATGATATTCGATTAAAATTGAACTATAGCGATATTGGCAAGCGGTATATGCTTCCCGCAAATACGAAATGGACAGAGCCTTACCAGCTTCTCGATGCATCGCTGGGCTATACTTTCGAAATCTCCGATTTTACAATCGATACAAATATCGAATTAAATAACATTATGGACGAAAAATATGAAATCTTAAAAGGCTATCCAATGATAGGTAGAAACTTTTATCTCAATGTTAAAGCGATATATAGAATAAACAAGTTAAATTAATATATTAAGTAAATAAAGAAAGGTGTAGTAATGACAAAATTAAAGCAGTCTTTGTGTATCCTGATTCTGGTATATTCACTTTTTTCTATGCCAGATTATTATGTTCTTAATGGCCTGGGCGAAACCTTGAGCATGGGCGCATGGCTCGAAAGCCCCGAAAATGACATAATAACAACAGGCTCTATGCCGAATCAAATCGTTGCCGATGAAAGTGGCAATGTCTGGGTCGTAGCATCTGGAAATGCCACTTTGCAACGCTTCAGGCCGGATGATGGAGATTTTATTCTCGAAGAAGAATATTTTCTACCTACCGGCTCTAATCCTTATATGATGAGTATTCATGATGGTAAATGTTATGTATCGCTTTGGGTTACTGGTAATTTTGCTATAGTAGATATCGAGACTGGGGATATTGAGGTATTCGAACCGGAACTTCTCGGGGCGCAGGGGATATTTGCCGATGATGATTACATTTACGTCACAGCAAGCAATTTCGATCCGGAGACATTTATCTATGGCGATGGCCAAATCCACCGCTTCGGCCATGATGGCAATCCCGAAGGCACTTTGACAATTGGAACTAATCCGCAGGAGATTGTGAAAATAGATGGCAACCTTCATATTGCTTGCACCGGCAATTATACTGATATTTCCGGCTCGATCTATATTGTCGATACCGAATCTTTCGATGTCTTGGATTCAGTTATAATCGGCGGTTCTCCATCGAGGCTTTCTTATGACCCATATTATGGCTTCTGCTATTCGGCTACATCTGTTTGGGGCGCATATGGTTCGGGAAGGCTTTTAGCATACAATGCATCCACTTTCGAACCGATTTGGACAGCTTCAGATGATGAGAATACACTATCGGGAACCGGGCTCGTTGGACTCGATAGCTATGAAGGCTATATTTATATCTCATCGATGGATTCATCCACTGTCGAGATAGTAAACCATACTCCAGAAACCGCATCTTTGGAAGAGGTAGCAATATATCCAACCGGCTATGGAACGCAGGATATTGCAATATCGGAAATTAGCGAAGATATCGAAGAAGAAACCGAGCATGGCCATGCTATAAAAGCAAATATCTATCCAAATCCCTTCAGAAGGGAATGTCGATTCCATGGATTGGAAGATGCGCAAATCGAGATATATCATGTCGATGGTAGATTAATCGAAATACTTAGCAATAAGCAAGTCTGGCATCCAAAGCCATCTATTGAATCCGGGGTTTATCTTGCAAGAATCAAAACACATGGAAATGCTTTTATCGAAAGGCTCATTTACTTGAAATAGCCGATGATTATTGCTATTTTTTCTTTTATCGCTTATTTTAAGCATCCATTGGGCAAATGTCTGATGGATGCTTTTTTTAGTTTTGAAAGGAGTAAAATGAAAATTATTCGAATATTTGCCAATTTATCTCTTGGTGTTTTAATCGTCTTTCTGGGTTGCAGCAAAAAGGATAGACAAGAAGTTGTCGATAAAGCCCATAAGATTCTCGAGAATAATCCTATTCGGGATTTCGATTTCGGTCAATACAGCCCCAAAAGACTGCTCAAAGAACTCGAGCTTTCCGAAAAACAATGGAAAGATATTGAAAAGATTTTCGATGATACCAAAAAAGAAATCAGAATGCAGTACAAAAAAGCTATCCAAGAAGGGGAGAATTTCGCAGATAGAAGACGCGAAATTTCAAAGGATATGGAAGATAAAATCGAGAAAGTGCTCGATAAGAAACAGCTTGAAAAATACAAAAATCTAAAAACTCAAAAACAAAAACAGCTAAAAAAGAAGCTCGAAGAAGCAAAAAAGAATGCAAAATCGATAGCAGATTAATTTTTGATTCATATAAATTTAGAAGTCTCGAAATAGTAGATTTCGAGACTTTTTTGCGGATAATAGCGATTATTGACTTAAGCTAAAAATTGCAGTATTTTGTAGTATGTGATGATGATTAAATATTTATAAGGGAGCGATCATGCGAAAATTATTTATTTTATTGGCTCTTATCGGTGCAATTTTTGCCAATATTCCACAAAATGATGATATTGCCAGACTGTCGGAAGCGTTTTTAGATACATATTCACCTTTTGCAGAAGAGCTTGTGCCTGAGAATATCCAGGCCAGTCAAGAATACGAAATCACCAGGATTGAAAATTTCGATGATCTCTTTTGGCATATCGAATTAGAACCTTTTGGGTATATTATTGTTTCTCCCAATTATGATATAGAACCGATTATTGCCTTTTCATTCGCCAGCGACTTTGATTTTGATGAAGTAGCAGACAGTAAATTTGGTAATGTCCTTAAAGTTGATATGCAAAATAGGCTAAATTCACTCGAGCAAACAGATACCGATGTAAAAACCAGAAACCGCGCAAGATGGCAAAGATATTTAGGACAATCTGTAAGGCATAGCCTATCGCCTAGCGAGATATATGGGCCATTGACAGATACCGAATGGGGTCAGGGTGCGCCTTATTGGAATGATTGCCCAATCGATCCTATTACTGGCGAAAGATGTGTGGTAGGCTGTACTGCAACAGCATTTTGCCAGGTCATTAATTATTTCGAATATCCACCTGCAATCGATTTCACTGAATACGAAAGCTATGAATCTCGACGAGACGGACGGCATATCTGGATCGATGCGCCACCAGCATCTATGGACACAATCGATTATAATGGTGATGGAGTCCATCCCGATACTGAGACTTTGGCGGCTTTGATGCATGCTTGCGGTGTTGCTGTTCATATGTCTTATACGAGTGCTGGCTCGGCTGCTATGCTCTGGGCATCATATTATATGAATCGAATGGGTTATGGTTTTGCTCGTGACATCTACGGCGATAATCCAGAATTCAATAATATTATGGCCGAGAATATGATCGAAGGCAAGCCAGCTACTATGGCTATCTGGGGAGCCACTTCCGGCCATCAGATTGTCTGCGATGGATATAATTCAATAGACAGTACATATCATCTGAATATGGGATGGGATGGTACATCCGATGCTTGGTATAGCTTTCCTGACGGGCTGCCCGATGGCTTTCACCTTATTACTACTGCAAATGTCGATTTCGAATTGCCCAGATATGCTACATTAGAGGTCCCAAGCACAGAATATCCAACAATTCAGGCTGCTGTGGATTCTGCCTATTCTGGTGATACCATCATTGTCACAAGCGGTCTTTATAGTGGGGAAGGCAATATGGATATCGTATTCCACGGCAAGGCTCTTTATCTAAGAAGCATCGATGGGCCTGAAGCGACCATAATCGATTGTGCAGGAAGCGAAACAGAATACCATCGAGCATTTAACTTTGATGATGGCCAGCTCGAAGGAATGGTAATCGATGGATTTAGAATTATTAATGGATATCATCAAAAGGGCGGAGCAATACACTGTTATCGATCTAATGCAATAGTTAGAAATTGCATAATAGAAAACTGCGAGGCTCAAAAAGGCGGTGCGATTTATATAGAACATGCTGCTCCAAAATTTGAAAACTGTATAATAATAGAAAATGCCGCAGATTATGGCGCAACCGCATATATCACAGGCGGAATGGTCGATGTTGAGGTTCCCGATGGGAGTGGTGGAACAAGGT
Source organism: Candidatus Zixiibacteriota bacterium (assembly GCA_046542255.1). Lineage (GTDB taxonomy): Bacteria > UBP14 > UBA6098 > JBKHBT01 > JBKHBT01 > JBKHBT01. The sequence goes on from JBKHBT010000024.1 coordinate 12,884, forward strand.
TTACAAAGATATTCATGGAGCGTTCTAAACCAAGATTTATCAATAATACCATCGTGGATAATGAAGCCAGAATTCGAGGTAATATTTTTGCTGAAACATCTGCAAATATATTTATTATGAATTCAATTATTTGGGGCGATACGATGACTTTCTATTATGGTGAGGATGATTTCGAATATCCTTGTTCTACTTTTGTGTACAATTCCATATTACAGGCCGACTTCCCACGGCCCTTGCTGGGTGGATTTCATTTCGAGTCGATTTATTCTGTCGAGCCGGAATTTGTCGAAGATGAATCACTTGTGCCAGATCCAGGTTCCTATGCAAATAATACCGGTGCAGACAGCATCAAAGTACCATATATGAATTGGACATGGGAAAAAGCGCCAGAATTCGATATCACAGGTGCGGAAAGAGAAGACGGCACCCGTCCAGATATTGGCGCAGTTATGATTTCCGGCGCTTTGTCTAATCGCGCTCCGGTTGTATCCTGTCCAAGTAGAGATTTTCTTACAAATTGGGGAAGCACTATAGAATTTGATGTGATAGCGCATGACCCGGATGATGATTCTATCACTTTCTCATTCGATACGCCTTCATCGATGGCAATCTCATGGGATTCGACACATACTATTCCTCATCTTTCATGGACACCATTTCTTTCTGATTCGGGAGTTTACTATGCTACAATAATTGCCAGTGATGGTTTTCTGGCAGATACGCATAGCATTGAAATAGATGTTCGGGCAGGCAAGTGTGGCAATCAGAATGGCTATTGGAATATTACTGGTAGCCCATATTTTATCAATTGTGACATTCATATTCTGCCAGGCGATACATTGATTATTGCAGCCGGAGTCGAGATCATTTTTAATGGGACATATTCTATTAAAGTCCATCCTGGCGCTGTATTTATCGCAGAGGGCAGTGAGACTTATCCGATTATTTATACAGCTTCGGACACTCTATACGGCCATCATAAAGGCATTCGCTTTTACGATGCCTATAATGCTTCATCCATTTCCAATTGCATTATCGAATTTGCAGAATCTGAAGGAATTGGCATGGATGCCAATGGTGGTGCATTGTTTATACAGGATACCGACCTTGATTTAGAAAATTGCATATTCCGTAGGTATGTAGCATACGATAATGGTGGTGCTGTTTATATCAAAGAATCAGAAGTTCAGATGAGAAATTGCACTTTTGATGATGGATGGGCCGAGAATGGCGGTGCGATTTATGCCGAAAACTCCTCGATCGGTATAGAAAATTCGCAAATTCTTGCAAATCAGGTTTCCAATGGAAATGGCGGAGGACTTGCTGTTGTCAATTCGATAGTTAATATCGATAGTGTAGATTTTATTTCTAATGGCGCGAGCTGCTTTGATTCATTGATAGACCTTAGCCTTGGTGGTGCGATATATTCAAAGAATTCAGAACTAAATATTTCTAACTCAAATTTCGAGAGGAATCAAGAAATAGAACCTATGACTTTGAAAGGTTCTGCTATTGCTATCGATGGATTTAAAAATATCGTATCTATTACGAATAATAGCTTTTCACATAATATTGCCAATGAAGACGGCGCAATCTGGATAGATAATGCTCAGTTATTTCTTAATGAAAATTCTTTCCAAAGTAATAGGTCCATATATGGCGCCGGTGTCATTTATGCCAGAAACTCCTATATCGATATCAGAAATGGTATTTTCGAAGGAAATGATATGTCTGCAGGTAAGATGATCGAGCTAATCGATGTTGATGCAACTATTGAAATGAATTCTTTTACTGGCAATTACGGCACTGTTTTGGCTTCTGGGAATTCTAATTGCAAGATTAATAATAATCTCTTGTATGAAAACGTAAGTAATGTAAAGGGCGAGGGCAGCTCTTATATCGAATTGGTCAATAATACTATCGTTGATAATAGTTATGGCATCAAGATGCGCGATTCATCAGAAATCGCTATTTTGAACTGTGTGCTTTGGAATAATTCGCCAGAAGATGAAAAGGAAATCGAGATAATCGATGAGAATGCCAGCGCATTTATCGCCCACAGCTTGCTTTACCGTGATTCTTGTGCTACAGAATATGACAATATCCATTACGTTAATAGAATACTTGGTTATGAGCCTTTATTCGAGGATGATATGTATCACCCATCGGCAGAATCGCCTTGTGTCGATGAAGGCGTTCGAAGTTTTCACTTCTTCGATACTCTTTTTGTCGAGGCGCCAGCAATCGATATCGATGGACACAGACGCCCCGGTTCTGGAGCATGGATTTGGGACATTGGCTGCTATGAAACCGACTATAATTCAGTAGATGAGATAATTGTAGAAAGTGATAAAATTGATAATCTATATCCAAACCCATTCATAAGGTCATTGTCCTATGAGCTTTCACCAGGCGAGGATATCAGCATAATAGACATCACTGGCAAAATTGTTTATTCTGATAGTAATGAGTCCAATACAATAGTTACTAAAAAATGGCGGCCAGAAGCTAATCCTGCTGGAACATATTTTGTAAATATTACCGATAAAGGCTCGAAAAGATCTTCGCGTATTATTTACCTCAAATAGTTATCAAATTAACTTGTGATTAAAGAAAAAAATTCGTATAATAAATATTGTACTATATTTTGTCTGAGGGTTAGAAGAGTCCAAATATGAAGATATATTTAAAAATATTTTTAATTGTATTGCCAATATCTTTTCTATCGGCATATAGTTGCTGGTGGCGAGTTATGCCTTCTTCGGGATTTGTATTAGAAGGAAGAGGCGGGGCATCGCTTGGGCAAACATCTGTAGGAAATGTAGCCAGCGGAGACTCCACATCCTATGGCAATTATGGATTTTGGAATAATAATGACCCGATAGACCTATGTTTTGAAATATCGCCAGATTTTTGGAATATCGATTCTATCGATGCTTATTCATACAAGATAATGGAAAATGATGAGTTTATCGCCATCAGCAATTGCGGTAATTGCAATATTCAGTATGGTATGGCGATTGCTGGCACAGATACCATCCGCTGGAATCCTGCGATTACACCCGGGGATAATGAATTTTCTCTGCGAGGTATATTCAACCATGAAAGCATCGCTCCTATGTCATTCGATATATCCAATGACCTGATAACTAATGAAACAAGATGGTCGACAGAAACAAATTTCGGGCCAAATGGCTATAATATGCTAATCGGAGAGACGGATTTGAAATTATGGCTATATTTCATGGCGCCAAATTCCAGCAGTTCATGGGGGCCGAATACTATATTTCTTAGACTTCAAGGACGATATTACATACCCTAAATGAGGTGAGCAATATGAGAAAATTTCAAATTTTATGTTCTTTGATAATTATAACGACAGCCTTTTCCGTGCCTGGACAGATGTTTTTTCAAGGAAATCTACTCGATGATGTCGGAGACCCCTATACGGGGACTCATTCTGTAACTTTCGATATCTATGATGCAGAAACTGGCGGAACATTACTCTGGAGCGAAACACAGGATATTACATTCAATAATGGCCTCTTTATTGTGCTCCTCGGAAGCAGTATTCCTATTCCTAATGAAATTTTTGATGGAGAAATCAACTATATCAGAATGTCTGTCGATGGCGAAGTTTTGGATACACCAACTCCATTTTTGACCGTACCATATTCTTTCCGAGCTGCTTTTGCCGACAGTTCCGAATGGGCGTATCATGCGCATTTTGATTCGCTAATAGGTGTGCCATCAACAATATTTGGCTTGCAAAGAATACGCTCTAGCGATGGGGCATATCTTGCAGATAGCGCAATAATTGAAGCCGGAGACGGGATCGAAATCGAACAGGTCGCCAATACAATCACAATAAATTCGCTCGGCGATGAGGATTGGACTCTTTCCGGTAGCGACCAATACTCTGCCGTTTCTGGCAATGTTGGAATTGGTACTCCTTCGCCATCAAGAAAATTGCATGTCGAGGGCTGGGGCAAATTCACAGGAAACCTCGAGATTGGCGAATATACGATGCCGGCCTTAGATGGCGATGATGGACAGCTTCTTGTTACAGATGGCTCAGGGCATGTAAACTGGAGCGATCTTAGTGGCGATGGCTGGGGAGAGCAGCTCGCCCTGACAGATGCACCTATTTTTGGAAATGGCGACCATACACCAATTGGCCTAGATTTCTCAAGAGGCCTTACGCTTTCAGGGATTTCGCTTATTGTGGATGCTGGAGAAGGGCTGGATTTTGATGGCAATACTCTTATTAATACCGGCGATCTGGATCCCGATGACGATGTTACTTTTTCGACAGTTCTGGAAGGTGATGTAATCGGCACCGTAGAAGAAACACAGATTGCTTCTGGAGTTATCATCGAGGATGATTTGGACGCTATCAACCTGCCATCTGATGGCCAATATCTCACTTATAATGAAGCAGGAAATTTCGAATGGGTAACAGGTACTATGAGCGATGACGGCGATTGGATAATTAGCGGAGCTAATATGTATGCAGGCATCGAAGGTGGAATTGGTATCGGAACTGACCTTCCAGAGAATAAACTTCATATTGTCGGAGATGGATGCTTTACAGGGCCTCTGACTATCGGAAGTTATACGCTGCCTACAGCCGCAGGCATGGATGGCCAGATTCTGAAAACAATCGATGGTTCGGTGGTCTGGGCAAATGATGAAACAAGCTCTGGAGGCGGAGATGGCAATGATATGGTCAAAGCCGATGCAACCGACCCAACAGAAGGTTACCTTTCCGGCAAAGTTGATGATTTAACAATAGGTGTAAATATATCTTCTCATCAAATGTATATCAAAAACAATGCTATTGAAACAAATCACATCCTAAACGGCACAATCCTTCCAGAAGACCTAAATACAATAGCTTTTAGCAATTGGGACCAGGATAGGACCGATGACCTGACAATCGATACTGAATTCGATGGTGATGTCTATGGGCCTTATAATGCTCTCGAAATAAGAGAAGAAGCCATCATAGAAGATTATCTCCTTGCAATAAATATACCCGAAGCCGGCCAGGTTCTCGGCTGGGACGATTCAACTGGCGGATTCATCTGGGTTGATGGCGGCTCCGGAGGCAATGACTCGGATTGGACAGTCGATAGTGATATAATGTATTCAAATAATGAGGGCAATACCGGAATTGGCATTGAAATGCCAGATGAGAAGCTCCATGTCGCCGGAAATGGCCATTTTGATGGATATTTGACAATCGGTGAATATACTCTGCCAGAAGAAGATGGAATGGATGGCCAGATATTGAAATCAATCGGTGGGTCTATTGTTTGGGCAAATGATGAGATTAGCTCTGGTGGAGGCGATGGCAATGATATGGTCAAAGCCGATGCAACCGACCCGACAGAAGGCTACCTTGCCGGAAAAGTCGATGGCATAACTATAGAAGTGGATATGGCCGAACATATTATGCAGGTCAGGCAAATATCGTCAGAACATATTCGCGATGGTACTATTATAGTAGATGATTTGAACCGTGATGAATTCGAGCATTGGGATAAAGATACATCTAATGATTTAACAAAGGATACAGAGTTTGAAGGCGATGTCATAGGCACTTATGATGATATGCAAATTGCACCCGGCGTTATCGTAGAAGAAGATTTATTCACGATAAATTCTCCATCGGACGGATACTACCTTACATACAATTCTGCCGGCAATTTTGAATGGGTAGAAGGAATTGGCAGCGGAAGCGATAGCGATTGGACTGGCGCTGGAACTGGAAATATGTATGCTACTAATCTGGACGATAGAGTCGGTATTGGGACGAGTTCGCCTTCTGAAATGCTGCATGTCTCTGGCAATTCCAAAATCGACCAGATGCTTTATATCGGCAATGTCAGCCGTGATGATGCCACCGATTCGGTTCTTGTAATCAGCGATGATGGCAGTATTAGCTGGATTCCAAAATCAACTTTGGGTTCTTCCGGTGGTGGAAATTGGACATTCAGGATATCAGATATAGCCGATACGACACTCCAGACAAACGGGAAATGGGGCATATCCCGAGCGGGCAATGTTTTGTATGGAAATGCCGATTCGACCCATATCAATCTGGGAATATCATCGCAAAGCGGCTCGAGTGGTTCCAATAATAAATACATCGTAATCTCGGGCGGTTTCAATAATAGTGCACAGGGCAATGGCGCATCTATTGGAGGCGGTACCGATAATATAGCGTCCGGCCTTGGCGCAAGAGTCGGTGGCGGCATGAGTAATGCCGCGCAGGATGGCTATGCGACTGTTACCGGTGGTGCACTGAATGTCGCCGAAGACAATGGTACGACAGTTTCAGGCGGAACAGATAATAATGCAAATGCATCATTTGCTACTGTTAGCGGTGGTTCTGCCAATACTTCGGCCGGAAATTATTCGTTTGTTGGTGGTGGCGCCAGCAATCTTTCATCGGGTTATGGCTCTTTCCTCGGCGGTGGTGGCCAAAATACTGCCACAGGAACATATTCAAGTATTCCTGGTGGATATTGGAATATTGCTACAGCAGTAGGCACAAATGTATCAGGCGGCACGAATAATCATGCAAGTGAGCAATATGCCTCTGTCGGTGGTGGACTGGGCAATCAAGCCATAGGTGAATTGTCATGCATTCCGGGCGGAAGCTATCTGGCTGTCGGCGATAGGTCTTTTGGTTTTCGGGGCGGAATAACAGAAGCTCCAGGCGAAATATTAAATGTCGCAGCCGAGAATTCTACATTTCATATTGTTGATGCACACTTCCATTTTAACTATTCAAATGCTCTGGCAAATTACAGAATCGATGGAAGTTCAGACTTCGCCTTCTATCTCGATGCTGCAAGCAATAGAATAGGTATGGGAACCGATTCGCCAGTGGCAAAGCTGGATGTCGATGGTACTGTAACAATAAGAGATACGCTGGACATGCAGCAGAATCAAATCAAAAATATGGTAATCGAAAATCGCACCGATAATCCATCTTCACCGGTCGTTGGGCAAATTTGGATGCGGACAGATTATTAAAATAGAAAGAGTTAAATAATAATATCTAAATTAAAACATTAAATAATAATGTATAACTTATTGAAATTAATCATAATACTGTTGGTTACCGCAGCCTTTGCCCAGATTCCAGATGCAATTGGTAGAATCATGGTACAGGGAGAAAGTAATCCCTTAGAGTTGAGGCTTATTGATACATTGGCAGCAAGAGAAGCCGGCAATGGTTTGCTCATGATGGCTCTTCCAGAAGGCATGATTGCCGCAGCTGATCTTGTCGATACTCTCGATATAGATGCATCTAGTGTATTTGTCAATACGATATATGGTATTCGCGCATGGCGAAAAGGTTTTCTTTCGGAATATATTCGAATCATTCGAGGCTCAGGCGATGATTATGGTACATCGGTAGCGCAGCTTTCTGATGGGGGAATCGTCTATGTGGGAGTATCAGAAAGCTATGGCGCCGGTGGAAAAGATATCATCGCTATGAAGCTCAATCATAGTGGAGAGAGCGATTGGGCTAAAGCAATAGGCTCCAGCGGCAATGATGGCTATACTGCTTCGAGGCAATTTGGTTGCATCGTGGAACAAACTAATGATAATGGCCTGATAGTCGGAAGTTGCACATTCGGTTTCGATGCAGATGCAAGAGATATCGTAATTATAAAGCTCGATTCTGATGGAGAGCATTTATGGTCATTGAAATATGGTGGCGAGGACCGTGAGGAGCTTCGCGGGATCATTCAAATGCCCGATAGCAGCTACTATGCTGTTGGCTGGACATGGAGCTTTCCAATCGATGATGAGATGATTATACTTACGAAAATAAGCAAACATGGCACACACCTTTGGAGCAGGTCGATTGGCTCTGGAAGTCGGAACCTTGGCCAGGCAATTGCGGCCGCAGACGATGGAGGACTCTATATTTCTGGCTGGACTACTGGCAGTTATGGCAATATTGCAGAGGCATGTATATTAATGAAAACATCATCGGCCGGTTCTGTGGAATGGGCCAGAATGATTGGCGGTTCAGATTATGATACAAGTTTTGTCGATAATGCCTTTGGAGTTGCAAGTTCTCCAGATGGCGGAGCTTTGGTCAGCGGTTTTTCCAATCACTATGGCGGAACATCCGGAGAGGTGGGGGTATTTGCCAAATTTACAGAAACTGGACTTTTCGAATATGCAAGAACCATTTCTTATGGGCTTACAGCATCCGATACATTACGCTCCTTTTCGATTTTGCCAGAAGAAGATGGCTCTATTCTTATATTATCCAAGCTAAATAATACTCTCGGCTCTTGCCTTTTGAAGCTTAGCCCACTTTTAGATCCCGAATGGTCATGGAATATAGAAAATGTTGAAATTGGCCGTGTATGCAGTTTCAAAAAAACCGATGATAATGGATATGCGATTGCTGGTTTCACAGATGCTTATTATCTTACCAGAGATGATTTTGTCGCTATAAAATTTTCAGAAGATGGTATGACCTGCAGCGGTGAGAGCATGGTGCCCATTGTTTCTTCAGTGGATATTGCAGTCACAGAAATCAGCCCGGAATCCAATGTCATTAGCCCCGATATTGTAATAATTTCGCCTACTGTATCAGATATCGAGCCGAATATTTTGTATTATTGCCCATGATTAAAAGGCCTTACATATTAGTAATAGTTTTATCGATGCTTATTGTTTCCTGTTTGGCACAAATTCCTGAGAAGATAGGCCAGATTTCTGTAATGGGCGATGAAGATACTATCCAACTAAGAATCATCGATACGCTGGATGCCATCTCGTCCGGAAATGGCGTCCTGATGATTAATCTTCCCGATGGAAATATCGGAGCCGCTGATCTTGTCGACACTACAAATATCGATGCTTCTGAGATTTTTATTAATACAATTTATGGCATCAAATCCTGGAGAAAGGTTATGCAGGGCGGTTTTGTTATTGTATATGGCGGTGCAGGTGATGATTGGGGTAGCCAGGTAACAGAAACATCAGATGGTAATTACCTTGTTTCTGGTATTACAAAAAGCTTTGGCGCAGGATACGCTGATTTATTTCTTACCGAATTCGACCGTTCGGGAGAAATGGTATTCTCGAAGGCAGTAGGTGGACTCGGTAATGACGGATTTACGACCGATCCACAGCTTGGCAGCTTTGCTAGGAAGACTATGGATGGAGGCTATGTAATGGTATCTCATAGCAGAACGATCGGTTCGGACAATAGGGATGTTATTGTAGTAAAATTGGACTCCACATTGGAGCGGCAATGGTCTAAAACCATAGGCGGTTCAATGGCTGAAGAAATCCGTTATTTGATAGAGACAGATGATGGCTCAATTGTAACCTGTGGTTGGACATGGAGTTATCCCGAGAGCACAGAAAATATTATGATTCTCAAAATAGATGAAGATGGTGACTTAGAGCGCGCAAGATTACTCACCACGCCCTACCGAGACCCGGGAGAGATGATTCTACAAGCGCACGATGGAGGATTTTTTGTAACAGGTTGGACTACCGCTATACCATCGGATGGCTATAGCCGAATGTTTCTGGTGAAATTGGATAGCGATTTGAATATTGAATGGGCAAAAGGCTATGGTGAAGGAACATCCAACCCTGCCTATTCTATGGCAGTCATGCCGGATGGTGGAGTAGCTATCATGGGTTATTCTGCCGGCTATGGCGCAATTTCCTATGAGGCGATGATTGTCAGGACGGATCATCTTGGCAATCCTGTTTGGAGTGCTCTTATTGGAAATGATGCGAGTGATTTCGGATATTCTATCAAAGCTGCCGATGATTCTTCTCTGGTTATTGTTGTGAAAAATGATATACCAGAGAGAATGTATGCCTGCAAGATAAGTGACTCTCCAGCGATATTGTGGGCCAGGGCTTTCCCTGATTTTATTAATAGCTGGATATATGGCTTTGATTTCACGAATGATGGCTATCTTCTCCTCACAGGAAGCACAACAGCATATACAGGAGAATCGCAAAGCGTTTTGATTAAAATGAATTATGGCGATGGTTACTGTTGCTATGGTGAAGAAATCGATTTGACTTTGACGCCGATTAGTGTTTCGGCATTGGATTATGAAGTAGAAGCCATCGATTTAGATGAAGAATTGGCGGACAGATATCTATTCAATAGTAACTGTTCGCCAGAAATCTTGAAATTATGTGATTAAAAAGTGCCGAATTACCGCTTCATTTGCAGACTTGACATACCAGAATAAAGTTTGTATAATTATTCAATTGATTTGATTTTCTGTTTCAAAATACGAGAGCGAATATGTTCGACCGATATGATGATATCTTTTATCTGGGGCCTGAATTCACTGGTAAACCTATTGCCGTAATGAATTCGCGGCAGGGTAAATTCTTTCGAGAAAACGATTCATGGATTCAAAAGACAAAAGAAGCTATGGAATATGCAGCTTGCAATGATTATACCATTTTGACTTCGATTGGCCTTTCTACTTATGATATAACAACTTATCTATCTTCAGAATATCGATGTAAGAAGATAATAGTGCTGCCACTTCGAGATGAAGAGAATCCAGTCGCTATTGCAGATAAAATTTCCGAAGATTTTAATTTGTATCGAGAACTGACAGGTTTTCTATTTTTTCAATATAATGGACCAAAGAATCGCCCTAAAGCCTGGTGGCCAAAACGCGATGATTTAATCATTGAAAACTCCGAAATCATTTTTCCAATTTCGATTAGGCCCAATGGCAAATTGTCACAAGCCATCCAGGATAGTAAAGTTGATAGTAGATTTGGCATCGAATACAAACCAATTTCGCGAAGTATCAAAAATAAACTATCCAGTGTAAAGGCTGAATTTACATATCCCGGATGGGATTATTTGACACATTGGACTCATTCTTCCGAAGGCCCGGCAGCCGGTGAAAACCATGCCGATTTCTATCATGATATCATGCGAAGTGGTAATAAATATGCAAGGTCAGCAGAAAAGGCACTTCTTAGAATTATATTTGAAGGTAAGATATTTGGGTCTAATAGAAATTTGAGAGGAAATGGAAGAGCAGTCTCATTCACAGCGAATAATCCATCCGAAATGCTCGAATCGATGAGATATAGGAATAGATTTTGTAGAACAGGTTTTGAGCCTTATGGCCTGGCTATAAAAAAGCATTATGCTAAATTTATTGGTATGAGGCCTGTTGTTTATGGTGATAATTCAAAATATAAAAATCTAAGCCAGAGAGATAAATTTTATTTTCAGGCTGAAGGAAAGAATGGTATTTGGCGCAAAGAAAAAGAATGGAGATATCCAGGAGATTTCGATTTTTCAATAATTCCTAAAAGCAAAATTATTATATTAGTACCAAATGAACAAATGGTAAAGTTCTTCAGGCCAATAACTTCCTTTGAAATTCTGAGCCTTACTTAAACTGGTTTTTTAAAACCTTAATTTTTTAAGTTTTAAGCCGAAAATATCTTGACATATTAGGTTTTTTTACTAAATTGTTGCTAATGCAACTATTGCATGTGTTAAGTAAATTTAATATTTGAATAGGAGAATGAATGAAACAGTTTTTGATGGTTATGCTTCTGATGATGACGATTCTTGCTGCCAGAGCAGAAGGATATACTCTGAAAGAATGCGTCGACATTGCTTATGAAAATAATTTAGAATTAAAAGCCAAGACAGAAGACCTGAAAAAATATGAAAAGAAGGTGTCCGAAGCAATTTCAAATGTATTCCCGAGTATTTCGATCCAAACAGGGATAGGGTATATTATCGAGCCTGAATATACAAGTATAGCGATGGAAGATACCACCATACCACCGGGCTTGATGCCACCAGGCATAAAACCAGCTAACTCTTATCTTGTCAAAAACCCAGATTATGGCTTTCAGCATTCTCTAAGTATTCAACAGATAATTTTTTCTTCACAGGCTTTTTTAGGCATATCACTTGCCAAAACTCAAAGAGAAGTGGAAGCTTTGAATTATGAAATTTTGGGACGCAAGATTCGAAGTGATGTCGAGAAGGCTTTCTATAATATATTGATAATGGAAAAGGTTGCCGAGATTCGTGAAAAATCATGGAGTCAGGACAGCATTAGGCTGAAGATGGTCAAGAAGAAATTTGAAGAAGGACTGGTTTCCGAATTTGAACATTTAAGGTCCCAGGTCGAGTATAAAAACTCAAAAGCTGAGCTGAATAATTCCAAGCTCATGTTCCGTATGGCAAAGCTGTATATGTTTTTCCTTTTGGATAAGGAATACGAAGATAACGCTAAATTTGTTGGCGAATTCCGAATGCCTAAGGAATTGCCCGACTATCAAGAGGCCTTTACAGCAGCGAAAGAAAGACGCCTTGAATACAGAATGATGGACAGAACTCTCGAAGTATTTAAAAAGCTTATAAGGCTTCATCAGTCGGCCTATTTGCCTGCTATAGTTGCTCAGGGCAAGTTTGATATGTTTTCAGCATCGGATACTCTCGAAAACTATTTCTCATTTGATGATTTTTCGAAAGATTACTCTGTTATGCTTGGTCTCCAATGGGAACTTTTTAGTGGTTTTAAGAAAAAGAGCAAAGTTGACCAGGCAAGATTAGATTATAAAAAGATGAAAATCTCAAAACGCCAAATGGATGCCGGCATCGAGATGGAGATAAGGCAAGCGCTCTGGCAATTAGAACAATACGAAATGGACTATGAATCCGCTTTGTCTTCGCTGGAAGAAGCAGAAAAACTGATTGAAATTGCTAATGTCCAATACGAAGAAGGGCTGATAACGTTTGTCGAGCTGAATGATGCTCAATTAGCATATGATGCAACTCAATTGAATTATAATAGGTCACTATTTAATTATAGCACAGCCCTTTCGGATTATTACAGGGCTATCGGTAAATAATGGAGGCGAGATGAAATATTACAAAATTGTAGCTGCAGTATTAATGATTGCTTTATTTGCAGCTTGTGATTCTGGGAAAAAAGAGACAGTCAAAATCAAAGAGATACAGGAAAAAGATGGCATCCCTATAAAGGTCGAAAAAGTCGAAAAAGAGACATTGTCTATTACCAAGAAATATTCTGGGACTCTCCGAGGCAAGAAGGAAGCAATGGCCGCAAGTGCTATTGGTGGTAATGTCGAAGAAATATTTGTCCGTGTCGGGCAATATGTCAAAAAAGACCAGAATATTGCCAAATTCAGAAATGATGCCCCTTCTTCTCAATATCGCCAGGCAAAGGCCGCCTATGAAAATGGCAAGAAAAATTTAGAGCGCTTCGAGGAGCTTTTCAATGCTGGTGCAATCTCGAAGCAACAGCTCGATGAGATAAGGACAATGCACGAAGTCAATAAAGCTAATTTTGAAGCAGCCGAAAAGCAAATATTTGTCAAAGCGCCAATAGCAGGCTATGTTGCCGATATAATGGTAAATAAAGGGGATGGTATAAGATTCGATACTCCGGTTGCATCTATAACGGATCTGAATGACATGTCGATAAAAATCAATGTTCCTGAAGCGGATATTAAATATATCGATGGTGGTAATGAAGTTTATATTCTTTCTGGTGGAGAAAAAGAAGAAAAATTTAGCGGAAATATATCTGAGGTATCTTTGACTGCTAATCCCATGACAAGAAGCTTTGAAGTAGAGATCGATATCGATAAGCCAGGCAAGAGCTTGCGAAGTGGCTCGATTGTCGAAGTCGAGATTGCTCTTATCAAAAAGCCCAATTCTATTTCGACTATTCGCGAGGTAATCAAAGAAGATAAAGCTGGCAAGGAATATGTCTATATTGTCGATGGAAACAAAGCCAAAAAGAAATACATCAAAACCGGATTCAAATATGGCACCGATGTCGAAATTAAAGAAGGCCTTTCAGAAGGTGACCTGCTGGTAGTATCTGGAAGCTCTTTACTCTCTGATGGAGCGCTTGTAAAGATTGTCGAAGAAAGCAAATAGCAAAGGCGGAGTAAGATAAAATGTTTATTACTAAACTTTTCATAGAAAGACCGAGAATGCTCCTGATGATTGTTATTGCCCTTGCAATCTTCGGAGTCATCTCTTATCAAGGTTTGCCGGTTACTCTGATGCCAGATGTCGAGTTACCATTTGTTACTGTGCAGACTATTTATCCTGGCGCAGGCCCGAAAGAAATCGAAACCCTGATATCACGTCCTGTCGAGGACGCTGTTTCATCGATTAGCGGAATCAAGCAGATGATGAGCTATTCTTTGGACAATGTCAGCTTTGTTCTGCTCGAATTTGAATCATATGTCGATGAGGATTTTGCAAAAATGGATGTCAAAGATAATCTCGATGCTATTTTGGCACAACTTCCCGATGATGCTGAGACACCAGTCGTTAGGTCTTTTGACATAGGCGCAGAAAATATTTTCGAATTGGTTCTTGTAGGCCCTCAAGACAATAGAGAACTCTATGAATATGTAGATAAAAGAATGAAAGACAGAATTTTACAGAAAAAGGGCGTAGCACAACTTCAGATTACTGGCGGACAGGAAAGACAGATTCATGTCAAATTCAAAAAGCATATTCTGCAAAATTATGGAATTTCACTCATGCAGGTTGTCGGCTTTATTGGGGCGCAGAATATCAATATGCCAAGTGGCTATATTCAGAAATATGGAAGCGAATACACTATTAGATTGGATGGCGAATTTTCTTCTGTCAAACAGATAGGTGAGCTTGAGATGCCGACAATGTTTGGTAAACAAAAGCTAAAGGATATTGCCAATATCGAAGACACACATGCCGATACCAGAGAGATATCTAAATTCTATTCCGATGAGTTAAAATCTTCTGAAGATTTGAGTACAATCACAATTGGGATTCAGAAGACATCCGATGCAAATGAAGTCGAGACTGCTGAGTTAGTCAAAGATGAGGTGGATTTAATTAAGAAGGATTTACCAGCAGGGATGCAGCTTTTTATTGCGGATGACTTTTCTCTTTTTACAAGAGGTACTCAAAGAGATACAATGTCAACCATTCTGCTTGGCATTCTATTTACTTCGATTATTCTACTGCTTTTCTTGCATGATATCAGATCTACTTTCATTGTTGGCCTTGCCATGCCGGTTGCTATTGTAGTTACATTTATTTTGATCAATGCGTCTGGCTTTTCATTGAATATGCTATCGATGATGGGACTGTCTGTTGCAGTGGGAATTCTCGTGACTAATTCGATTGTGGTTATAGAAAATATATATCGTCATGCTAATGAAGGCGAGAAAATCAAGCCGGCATCACTAATCGGAACATCAGAAATCGCTGTTGCGGTTGCGGCTACGACTCTTACAAATGTAGTAGTATTTTTACCGGTTGCTAATATGTCTGGAATTATTGGTGGGGTTTTTAAGCAATTTGGACTGACGGTTACATATGCCACAATAGTATCACTGGGAGTAGCATTCACTCTCACTCCGATGCTTGCAGCACATATTCTCGACTCGGATAAGATTAGAAGGCTATCTGACCCCAGTAGGTTAAATCCTTTGAGTAGCTTTATCGAAAGGACTATTAAATCGGCCGAGAGAGCTTATAAAAATATATTGGCTTATATTGTTGGCAATCGTGGTAAAGAGATTGCTATAATAGCTATTTCAATTCTATTGCTATTAGGCAGTCTTGCATTATTCCCGATAATTGGTGGTGAGTTTATGCCTTATGTCGATAATGGCGAGATGGTCATCGAAGTCGATATGCCTACCAATTACAATATAGAACATACTAAAGAAGTTACCGATTTGATAGAAAATCGTCTTAAAAAGCATGATGAAATAGAAAAAATTACTACAAGAATTGGAACACAGGGCGGTACCGATATTGGCCAGAATCTCGCTAAGTTGGATATCCAGCTCATTCCAAATGATCAGCGTGATTTCTCGACCAAGGAATTCACATCTGAGATAAGAAAAGAACTTGCTGATATTCCGGATGCATCCTTGAAGATTATGGCAACAAGCAGAGTAGGTGGTGGCCCAGGAGATGCAATCGAACTATTTGTAATGGGGCAGGAGCAAGAAGAAGTAGTTAAATATGCCAATCAAATAACTGCCATGGCAGAAGAAATTCCTGGCGCAGTCAATGTTGCGACAGATTATAGGCCTGGAAAGCCAGAAATCCGTTTGATACCTAATAGATTTAAATTAGCTGATATGGAAGTTAATGCTTCAACCGTAGCTATGGAACTTCGATCGGCTCTGGAGGGTATGGAAGCTACCAAATATCGTGAACTTGGTTATGAATACGATATAAAAATTCGACTGGATGAAAAAGATAGAACATCACCTGATATGATAAGACAAATTCCAATCGCTACTCCCAAAGGCATTATACCGCTGGAGCAATTAGTAGATATCGAATATACTAAAGCTGCTGCGAAGATTACAAGGGTAGATAAATACAATACAGTAACGGTAACTATGGGCACAGAAGGTGCATCATCGCAGGAAGTATTAGGCCAGATAATGGAAAAGGCTGAGAAAATCGATTTGCCCAATGGTTATAAAGTCGAAGTTGGTGGACAGGCGGAAATGATGCAAGATTCTTTCCGAAGTATGGGAGAAGCGCTTATTCTTGCAATTTTACTTACCTACATGCTTCTGGTATCGTTCCTGGAGTCATTTATGCAGCCGCTTATCATCTTCTTTACAATTCCGCTATCACTTATTGGTGTATTATTGGCTCTATTTTTGACTGGCAATACGTTTAATATGATTACAATCATGTCTTTTATTATGTTGGTTGGTATTGTTGTCAATAATGCGATATTATTGATCGACTATACAAATGTGCTAAGAAACAAAGGCCAAGAAACTAAAGATGCACTCGTTAATGCCTGTCCAGTAAAGCTAAAGCCGATTGTTATGTCAACACTCGCGATTATGCTCGGTATGCTCCCGCTTGCTCTTGGAATTGGCGCAGAAGGTGTCGAGATGCGGCAATCGATGGGTATTGTAACAATCGCTGGGCTTATAGCTTCGGCAATATTCACAATGTTAGTAATACCAATATTGTATCGATGGTTCAGCCCAAAGCTAAACGATTGATAGCTAGTTTTAGTATAAAAAAAAAGGCGAATCGCTAGCGATTCGCCTTTTCTATTAATATGAGAAAAATATCTATTTTTCCATTTCCTTGACTGCCTCTATTCCATGAGGCAAAATCTTATAAAGGCCTCGATCGAGTTTTGTAATATATTTCTTTTTCTGAAGCATGCCGAGGCTGTATCCGCAGCTATTTCTTGTTGAATTTGTGTGGAGGCCGTTCTTTTTGAGAAGATTGATATAGTCTATACGCGTGAAATTCTTTTTGCCTTCGAGATAAAAATAATATGCAGCAATAAGAAGCTGTTCATAAACTGTTTCATATTCATATCGTTTAACAAAAGATTTGAAGGGTAAATCTTTTTCTGAACTAGTACTTTCGGTTTTAACTGGCTTTTTCTCCACTGTTCTTTCTTTAGGGGGCTTAACAGTTTTTCCAGCTTTCTTTATGGCTTTGTTTTCCTGTTCTTTGGGGGGATGTGCGTTATCTTTTACTGGAAGTTTTTCATTTGTTTTTTCATCTTCGATTTTGAAATTTGTCTGGCTGATATTTTCTGTGATACTTTTTTTGAAATCTTTATAAATCTCCAGAACAACAAGTTCACCGCCTTCGATATCGAGCTTAATATTGCCAATATCTATTTTGAGTTTTGTACTCATGTTCCCTCTTTCTTCAGTTATATTTTCATTAATAAATAAATAATCGAATTTCTATTAAAAGTCAATGTCTTTTTGAAATACAAAATAATAATACATCCATAACTTCTCAAATTTAATTAAGATATATCGAAAAAAGAAGATAAATCAATATTACCTCCGCTCAAAATAAGGCCAATATTTTTGATTTCATCAGGGAATTCTTTATGCAAAACCGCCGACAGGGTTATAGCAGCCGAAGGCTCGACAATAATTTTCATTCTTTCCCAAATAAGCCTCATCGCTTCTATAATATCTTTTTCGGAAATTCTAAATACCTGATCGGTATTTTTTTTAATTATCCCAAAAGTTAAAGGGCTGAGATTGGTTCTAAGGCCATCTGCAATGGTATCGGTGGTAGTATTTTTAATGATCTTATCGGCATGGAGAGAACGATATGCATCATCCGCATTTTCGGGTTCAGCGGCAAATATTTTGATATCTGAATTCAAATGTTTAGTAATGATCGATGATCCGCTCAAGAGGCCACCGCCACCAACAGGAATGATTAAAGCATCGAAATTACTTTTGAATTTTAATAATTCTAAAGCAGCAGTTCCAGCGCCAGCGATAATAAATTCATTATCATATGGATGAATAAAAATATAATTATTCTGCTTGGTCAATTTTGTTGCTGTCTTTTCTCGAGATTCTACTGTATTTTCGCAGAAGACTACTTTGGCTCCATAAGAATTTCTTGTCGCATCTATCTTGACTTGTGGCGCATTTCTGGGCATAATTATGGTTGCTTTGATTCCAAGTTCTTGGCTGGCTTTTGCAATCGCCTGAGCATGATTGCCGCTCGAATGGGTCATTACGCCAAATTCTCTAGCCTTTTCAATATTCTGAAGAATCGCATTACATGCGCCTCTGTATTTGAAAGCTCCAACTTTCTGAAAATTCTCACATTTGAAGAAGAGTTTTTTGCCTGACAAATTATTTAGTATCCCCGAAGTCATTATTGGCGTATGATTTATCATATTACTAATTCTATCGAAAGCTGCGTAAATGTCGTGGGCTTTTATCATAATACAGTATCACAAAATCTAATTTTTGCCCTGTTTAATATTATGGTAATGCATTCCCCAGTTTAGCCCGGCATTGAGCGTAAATATTCTCGCTCTTACAATTTGGTCATCAATATAGAAATGATAAATCCAATTCATATGAAGGACAATTGAAATCTTGCTAAAAAGTCTCTGATTCCAGCCGAGTCCAATACCAAAAGCAGGCCCGGTTATCTGTCTTCCGCCAATATCTTCTTCTACTATGGTGTTGCCTTCACGCATTTTATTATTCCACGTATTGTATCGCCATGCCCAGCCGGCTTTGCCATCGACAAATAGCCCCGACCAAAGCTCCTGTGCAAAATGTGCCGTAAGGGTAGAGTAGTCCAGATTTCTTTTGGAACTGGCTGTCAGCGAATCTTGAGAATTGAAACCAGCATCGCTTTCTGCCTGTGTGTATAGAAATTCTAAACCAACGCGATTCCGTTCCGAAAGATAAAAGCCGCCACGGACATTGAATGTAAATGACATATAGTCTGGCGTTTGACTTTTGTAATTTCCATAATTGTCAGACCATCTATTTTTAAGGTCAGAAAGAGGGTGGATAATTTCGTCGATAACATAATCTGGATTATTTTTGCCCCTTGTTTCTTTCGAATCTGGGAAAACATAGTCGCCTCCGAAGTAAATATCTACTCCATGAGCAAAAGCAATAATTAGAAGTGGCAATAGAAAATATTTAATTCGCATAAAGATCTCCATTAAATTTTATCGAGTTCTTCTCTAACAAAATCAACAAGACCACCGATATATTCTCGTGAAAAATCGAATTCTATCCCGGCTGTTCGATATGTATCCTTCAAAGGTTTGGAATAGGCGATTGAAAGGAATTGCTTATACTTTTCGACAGCTTTTTCAGGCTTGCGGCGATAGTTTCTGTAAACTGCAAGAGCACCGAGTTGTGACATGCCATATTCGATATAATAGAAAGGCACTTCGAAAATATGCAACTGCCTAAGCCACTTATGCATCTTATAATCAATAGCTTCATCCCAATCGACATTGGAATTGAATCGATCCATTAAATATGCAAAGTATTTTGCTCTTTCTTTTTGATTATGGTCATCATGAGTATAAATCCATTGCTGGAAGGCATCCACAATCATACACCAGGGCATAAATTTAAGAGTACCTTCTAGTTGTTCTCTTTGAGCTTTCTTCAGGTCATTTTTATCATCATAGAATTCAGACCAGTGTTCCATTGTGAGAAATTCCATCGACATGGACGCAAGCTCTGCGATCTCGGAAGGTGTATCTTTGTAATATGCTATCTTGATATCTTTCGAGAGCATATTGTGCATTGTATGGCCGGATTCATGTACCAGAGTAACCAGATCTCTTTGCAGGCCAACGGCATTCATGAAAATAAAAGATGAATTATGTTCTGCGAGTGGCATACAGTATCCACCAGGGCTTTTACCTTTGCGATTCTCGAGATCAAGGAAACTGGTATTTTTCATTTTCTCAAGCTCTATACCAAAATCTTTGTCAACTCGATAAAGGGTTTCAATGCCATTTTCGATAAATTCATCTATGCTGTCGAATGGCTTGAGATTTTTGCCATCCAAATCCACAGAGGTATCCCATGGTTTAACGCTTTCGATACCCAGTTTTTCCTTTCTAATTTCATTCAATTCCTTAAGATAAGGTAGTACTTCGCTTTCCACGGAATCGTGGAATTTGTGAAGGTCTTCTGGCGTATAGTCGAATCGGCCTTTTTCCTGATGCTTGAAATCTCGATAATTATCAAAGCCAGCATTATGTGCAATTTTTACTCTGACGGAAAGAAGCTCATCGAAAAGGTTATTAAGCTTTTTTTGATCTTCGACCAGCCTATTAGATGAGAGCATAAAAGCTTCTTTACGGACATCTCGATTCTGATCTTTCTGATAAATCCCCATTTGCTGCAGAGTTTTTTCTTCGCCATCGAATTCGACAGTCATCTTGGAAATTATCTCACCATATAGATTGGATAATTCTTGCTGCTTGACCTTGAGTGGAATATTCTTTTCTCGATATAGCTCCATGCTATTAGAGATTATTCGATTTAAATGATTATATTTTTCTTCGGGTAGTGCAGTACGATATTTATTCTCATAGAATTTCTTCTCAAATTTGAATTCGTATTTTTGCGAATTAGCAATTATCTCAGAATAAAATTTATTGAATATATCGCGTTTTTCTTTCTGGTCGGCATGGACTGTCATATCGATATAGAGCCATGCCATAGTTTCACCAATTATTTTTCCCAATTCGGTGAACTCTTCAAGTAATTCGATAAGCTCATCTGGGCCTTCGACTTCCTTAGCCAGAATTTTTTCATATATCTTTTGAACCTGCGGCCAATTCTCGACCTTAAAATCTTCGCTAATAAATCTTCTTTTCTGCTTCGCTACTTTTTCTTCAGTGTATTTCATTATAATCCTTACTTTTATAGTCGATTCTGGATTTCATGGCAAAATATTCTGCGCTTAGAATATTTATTAAATTTGAATATAGAAATTTGTACTATTAAGTCAAGAAAAAGCTTTTTCTATCAATAAAAAATGCCCGGGGCGAGACTTGAACTCGCAAGGCTTCCGCCACACGCCCCTCAAACGTGCGTGTCTACCAGTTCCACCACCCGGGCAGGATAAGAATCAGCTATTTTTTTGATAAATTTATTTATGATTTCACATTATAATATGCCCGGGGCGAGACTTGAACTCGCAAGGCTTCCGCCACACGCCCCTCAAACGTGCGTGTCTACCAGTTCCACCACCCGGGCAAGATAAGAATCAGCTTTTAATCATAGGCTTATCAAAGATTAAATAGCTAACAAACATAGTAATTTCAAAGATCCATTATATTATTCTTCGAATAAAAAATTTGCTCTAATTATTCTGCTGCGCCGGCTCGCCTTCAGGCTGCTCCTGGGGCTGCGAAGGTTGTTGCTGAGCAGGAGCTTGTTGCTGCGAAGGTGCTGGCTGAGCTTGAGTTCCGCCTGCTGGAGTCTGTCCCTGCTGTCCGGGCATTGCCTGTGGCTGCCCACCGCCGGGCATCTGTCCTGGCATCCCACCTTGTGGCGCAGATGGAGTAGATTGCTGTACATTCTTGCCAAAGTCGGTTTCATATCTCGTGCCGCCACCCTGCGTATTAAGGATAATATTAATACCAACTACAAGAATCACAAAAATTATACTCAGCACAACAGTAACTTTTGATAGGAATTTTCCAGCGCCTTTACCGCCAAAAACAGCGCCGCTCATAAATGAACCGCCAAAGCCGCCACCGAGGCCGCCGCCGCTGCCAGACTGCATCAAAATTGATATAATTAGTGCTATCGCACATAGTACCAGAATTCCAATTAATACTCCAACCATATAAAAAGCTCCATTTTTTAAGACTTATTGTTTTCTAAAACCTTTATTGACTTATTTACAATGCCTGAAAAGCTATCAGCCTTTAAAGATGCTCCACCAATAAGGGCACCATCGACATCCGGGCAGCTTAAAAGCTCATAAGCATTATGAGGTTTAACGCTACCGCCATAAAGTATGCGTATTTTATCGGCAAGCTCCTGGCCAAATTTATTTTTGATCCAGCTTCTCACAAAAGCATGGGCATCCTGTGCCTGTTGGGATGATGCCGTTTTACCGGTTCCGATCGCCCAAACTGGCTCATAGGCTATTACAAGATTGTCGAGATTCGTATTTTTGAGATCTGATAAACCGCCTTCTAATTGACCACTAAGTACTTCTATTGTTTTGTCTGATTCTCTTTCTTCCAGTTTTTCGCCGATACATAATATCGTTTTCAAACCAGAGTCCAATGCCTTCTTGACCTTTTTGCCAATAAGTTTGTCATCTTCGCTAAATACATGGCGCCTTTCAGAATGGCCTATGATGACATAGCTTGCTTTCGATGAGAGTATCATTTCGGCAGAAATTTCTCCTGTGAAAGCGCCCTTTGCTTCATAGTGCATATTCTGAGCGCCGATTTCGATATTGCTGTCTTTCAATATTTCTTGAATAGGTACAATATCGATAGATGGCGGACATACGAGAATATCGACACGGCTCTCACCTGAAAGCTTCTCTTTCAATGCCTTCGATAGCAAAGCCGCCTCGTCAACGGTTTTGTTCATTTTCCAGTTACCTGCTATTATTATTCTTCTTTCCATAGCACGTATAAAATATGGACTTCTTACTTTTGAGCAAGTAAAAATACTTTTTTTTTTGAAATTTATTGAAAGATATCGAATAAAACAGTATATTCTTATTTATAAAAAAAGGAGAAAAATTGGTAATTGGTGATTTTCGAAGAAGTTGGGAAAGTAGTGATATATCAAATAGTGAGATCAAACTAGAATATGGGCCCCTGGATATTGCATGGAAATTGGCTCGATACGAAGGTAGTGGAATATCCAAACCAGTTTTCTATGCCCAGAGCGGTTATTCGACTACATTTCTATATAATAAAGACAAATTCTGGGTATATGATAATTTGCGCGATGAATTTGTCAGAAATGCCCTGACAAGAGCAGGATTGAAAATAAAAATTGTTTTACCTAATAATTTTGAAGATGCTATCGAGCTTGTAAAGGAAAATATAGAACACGCCAGATTGGTTTACGCTTCATGGTATGAACCATTTCTCATCTATGGTTTTGAAGACAATCAAGAAAATCCTACCATACATTGGCACAATAGAGCTTTTGCCGATAAAGGACAAACATGGGATAAAGAAGATTTCTATCAGAACTGGTGGAACTGGACAGAAATTCCTGAAGCCAA
Source organism: Candidatus Zixiibacteriota bacterium (assembly GCA_046542255.1). Classification (GTDB taxonomy): domain Bacteria; phylum UBP14; class UBA6098; order JBKHBT01; family JBKHBT01; genus JBKHBT01. Next base: position 36,513 of record JBKHBT010000024.1, read on the forward strand.
AAATCTTGTAATTGTAGAAGGCAAAACAGAGCCTCCCGACCTAAGGCTACTAACTATCGAAATCGTTAAAGATTTTGTCGATAATATGCGTCTTACCGGAAATACAAAAGAACCGGATGGAACTTATTCTGGCCTGAGAGCATACCATGCATATTATGAAGATCTGAAAAATGAATCAGTTAAGATGAATGTATTTGAAAGAGATTCGGGAATTAACCGGATTGCATGGTTTGATTTTGCAATTTATTCACAATGGACACAGACTTATGCATTGAAATGCCTTTTTGAAGAAGCAAAATCCAGGTTCGATAAAAAGAAAGCTGATGAACTCGAAAACGCTGCTAACGAACTTAATGAAGCATATAAACAATGGCATAATTGGGAAGGTAAAATAGGCCGATTGGATGATGAAGACCTGTTTCTACGTAGAATCGGCAATATCCAAATTAGGCGATATGCTGCTGAAAATGTCCTGGAAGCAAGGTCTCGATTGGAGAAAGCTCTGGACTATTCAGAGAAATTTTTAGGACTTATACAAAAAGAAGGAGGAAAGAGTGAATAAAGTATCTTTACTTTTGATTATCGCTTTTTCATTGATACTCGTATTTGCTGCATGTAGTGACAATGATGACGATAACAACAATGATTCCATGACAATGAATGCCGAGATGATGGCAAATTCGGTTACAAGCGGTGCGGTGGATGCAACCACCGAGATTGTCGAAGCTGCTTCTTATGTTGATGGATTTACACCCGATCCATTGAATCTTCTTAGAGGAGATCTGGACATTCTTAGCGAACCGTCATACGATAGTGCTACAGGATGGTGGACTTATGATACATCGGTAACTTATGGCACAATAACTCTCGCCGTTGCAGAAAGCCTGCAGTATAAAGATGATGGTGGAGGCTATGTAATGATTCCCGAAAGAGCTAACTCATTTATTTGGAGGAATCATTACCATCAGACCCAGGAAAGTATGGAGTGGAATTACATCTATAGAATCGAATATGACGGCATAGATGTAGAAGAAACAGGCGAAGATTTTTCAACGGTAAATGGAACAGGTTCATGGATTTATGACATTTCAACAGATGAAGGCAGAGAAGAATTTTCTGTGAATGTGATTTATAATAACATCGTTATCCATTGGATAGATGGAGAAAGTATGGAATACCCTCATTCCGGTACATATACAATTGAATACGGCGATTGGTCGGCAATGACTATGGAATTCGATGGTGATGAGACAGCAATTCTTACCCTGACAGATAGCGATGGAGAAACCTGGACATTTATTATTAACCTACTCGAGAATACAGCCACACCTGTTTGATTTTAATTGAACAATTTTGACCAAAAGGGCGCAGTTTTTGCGCCTTTTTGTTTGTCCAGCAAAGCCGGCACCCCTGACACTTGCAAGAAAGTGTCAACGCCTCATACAAGGAGAAGTAAATCTGAATCACAACTGCATAGCTCTTTTAAAGCCATATATATAACATATATATAATACTTAATATATACCCAAAAGGCTTTACTGATGTTTTAGCCTGAAAAGTATGATAATGCGGAACAGCGCATTGTCTGGTAACGGCATTGTGGGAAGGAAGTGATAAGAATTGAATGGAACATAGTAGTAAAGCGAACCTGTTTCGGCATAAACAAAGCGGTGAGCGTGCAAAATATCGCGAAGCCCAAAACAGGCAGTTGAACACGCCACACAATTAATGCGTGAACACGATTTTGACTATGTAGTCGATATGGACTTGAGTAAGTGCTTCGACTGATTGGATCTGTACTGCCCCCCCCCAAAAGTCAAGCACAATTTTGTTGAAGTTTTTTATTGACATTTTCTCTTTCTATATGTTATGGTGACTTATATTTATTCGCCGAATGTGGATACTTCTGATTGTACCAGTTCGCCCATTCATCGAACTTATCACGGAACTGATTCACCGATTGAAACTCATTGA
>JBKHBT010000025.1:0-38204 GCA_046542255.1 Candidatus Zixiibacteriota bacterium
GTTTGTCAACTTTTTGAATTTCATCATTTAGGTTAATTCAGTAAAACTATAAGTTGCTTAATATTATGCAAATAGAAAAGCATACATTCCGATAAAGCAGAGTCTGGGTATAAGACTTAAAAAGAGGATAGAGCTGTTTGGGTTAAGCACTTTTCTTTGTGCATTATAGCAAAACCCTCGGTGGTTGAGCGGAGTCGAAACCACCCGATTCGTGAAAAGCATCACAATTCAAAAAAAGCCCGATTTTCACCGGGCTTTATGTTTTGTATCTCTCTAAAGCCATATTAAAAAATATTATAATAAATAATACATACAATGCAATGGCTTTACTGGTTTCTTATCTAGAATAGTTCCAGTTTCTGTCCTGGAGGGCCATGTCTTCTTCGCATAAGGCCATCTGTTGTATCCGGGAATATGAGGGCATTCTTTCTCGAAAGCTCGCGCTCCACTTCAGCCTCGAGGTCGTAATCATCGATGCTGAAGTCCGGATCGACAAATGATGATACCTGATAGTAGATATCCTCGCCATTCCAAGGATAGACTTCATATGATGGCGGTAGAGCGGGTAGTGTAATTGTGCGATTTTCTGTGATTCCGCGCCAGAAACGGACATAATCATAACCATCGGGGAATCCAAGTGTATCCTGATATTCATGGAATAATTCCACACAGTAAATATCGCCGCTGCCATCGATATTAAATTGTATTTCACCGGATTCATTTAATTCGGCATCTATAGTTGGAATCGCACCTCTCATATCGATCGATAGCCAATATGAACCCCACGGAATATCGCGAATAGTTTTGGTAGCATAGATACCAGGTTGCCTACCCCAAACTCTGGCAGTTACATGGTAGAAGAATATCTCTACAGATTCATAATTATCGAGTAAAAAGCCTCCTGTTAAGTAAATCGAATCTCTCACAGAGCGATCATGCCAGTGGTCCCAATTCAATACAGCCCTTCCTCGGGGTACGGGGGGGGCTTCTGCCTGTATAGTAGAATCTATAAAAGCTTCAACAATAAACTTATCGATCGGCATTTCAGGGAAATCCAAAAGCGTTCTGCATTGCATATTTTTCATTGTGGTAAGCTCGATCTCTATGGCATCTGTGGTATCGGTAATATCATGGTCTATCATCATTGGAGTAGTTATTCCCATATAGGAATATTCCAAATCATGCCCTTTGGCATAGAGTTGCCATTCGCCTTCTGGAATGCTATCCAATAGATAATATCCCATGAAAGACTCATCCGGGCCAAGGCTATCTTCGATAAAGTGTGAAGTAGTTCCATTCGTAGAGCCAACGCTCCATCGAATAGGCCCATCAGGGTACCACATACCAGCAGATGCTTTTATCATTACAGAATAATAATTTCCTATTTCCGGTTCTTTGACTTTCAGTTCAATGTCGGGAGCCATAGTAAAGCCGCTAATTGTGAGAGCCTCGTAGGCTTCTTTGTAGAATGTGAGAGAAATCGGCATATCCATCGAATTTATTTCGTACATGCCACCAGCGGAGCTTTCCACGAAGTTCTCTGAATTCTGATATACCAGAACGGGCGAGATATCCATGCCATCTTCATCGGTAACCATACCGGCATAAGTATAAACCGGGTCGCTCTCGGATTCTCTAACCAGAATCGATACCGCGCCCTGGCTTGTATGGCTTCCAGCGGTTACAGTAACTGTCACGACATAGCTTCCGGGAGCATCGGGCGTAATCCAATTAACATCGACTCCGCTACCGCTAAGGCTTCCTGAGCCAGCATTCCAATTATAGTATAATGTGCTATCACCGGAATATGTTACATCCAGCAATATCTGAATAGTATCTCCAACAGTTGTGACTGGCGGATTTGCGGTTATCGTGCTAATAGTAGGAACATTAGCGCCATCTGTACCGTCTTCACCTTCTTCGCCAGCGGGGCCTTGTGGGCCTTCCGGGCCTTCGCAAGCGGCAATGAATAAAAAAGCTATTGCCAGAAGCAAAAGCGCAAGAATCGAAAGATTTCTTCTCATAACTTCTCCCGTTTGAATTGTTGTCAATACTCTAATTTAGAAAAATTCTGCATACACGTCAAGAATAACAATAAATTATTAAGCATCTTTATACGCAAAAAAATAGACTAATAACTTAACTTATCTTAATTGCCATTATTAAAAATGAATGCTCTCGGTCAACTACTTCTCAGGCACTTTCTGGTGAAGTATTATCGCTTTCATCGAATAATTTTTCGATCATATCGCTTTCTAATACTTCCTTTTCGAGAAGCTCTTCTGCTATCTTGTGGAGCTTGTCGATATGCTCTTTTATGATATCATGAGCGCGTTTCTGGCCTTCTTCGATAAGTTCATGAACTTCCCTATCGACTACTTCTGCGATTTTATCGCTGACGTGTGCTTTTCGCACAATTTCTTTGCCGAGAAAGATATCTTCTCCGCTCTCTGAATAATTCTGAGGGCCGAGCTTTTCGGACATGCCCCAACTGCATACCATCTTATGAGCGAGATCGGTAGCTCTTTCTATATCATTTTGCGCACCATTGGACGGATCAGAGAAAATGATAAGCTCCGCCGCTCTTCCGCCCAGCATCTGTGCGATAAGTGATTTTAGGTATTTCCGAGTTAAGAGCTTTTTCTCCTCGCGTGGTGCAAAATGAGTAACTCCCATAGCCATTCCACGAGGTATAATCGAGATTTTATCGACTCTATCGGTCAGATTTGCAAACCATGCCACCAGAGCATGGCCGGATTCATGATAGGCCGTAATCTTTTTTTCCTTGGGATTAAGAACGGTGCTTTTTCTTTCGACACCGAGCAAAATCTTGTCTTTGGCTTCCTCGAAATCATCATTATCGACCTGTTTTTTATCATTTTTTGCAGCTATTAGTGCCGCTTCATTGACAATATTAGCAATATCTGCTCCGACCATTCCGGGAGTCATCTGTGCGAGGCGTTTGAAGTTTATATCATCGGCGGTTTTGATTTTTTTTGCATGGATCTCGAAAATCATCTGCCGGCCTTTGACATCTGGCCTGTCGATTATTACCCTTCTATCGAATCTTCCGGGCCTAAGAAGCGCCGGATCGAGAATGTCCGGCCTATTTGTCGCTGCGATAACGATTATGCCTTCATTGGCATTGAATCCATCCATTGCGACCAGAAGCTGATTTAATGTCTGTTCACGCTCATCGTGGCCGCCGCCAAGCCCTGCACCGCGATGACGGCCAACAGCATCGATCTCATCGATGAATATGATACAGGGAGCATTCTTTTTGCCGGTCTCGAATAGGTCGCGAACACGGCTGGCACCAACACCCACAAACATCTCGACAAAATCCGAACCACTCATCGAGAAAAATGGAACACCGGCTTCGCCAGCAACAGCCTTTGCAAGAAGTGTCTTTCCTGTGCCCGGCGCACCGAGAAGAAGCAAGCCCTTTGGGACTTTGCCGCCCAGTCTCGAGAATTTTAGCGGGCTTTTGAGGAATTCGACAACCTCTTCCAATTCATTTTTTGCCTCATCGCAACCAGCGACATCCGAGAAGGTTACCTTTTCTTTTTCGGTATCGGCCAGAATAGCCTTGCTTTTGCCAAAAGTGAAAATCCCCTTTTGATTGGAACGAAATTGCCTCATAAGGAAAATCACGATAAGTGGGATAAAGAGCCAGGGTAAAAGACGTATGAGTATCATCCATGGACTATCGTCAATCGATGTAGTTTTGATATCTACATCGTTTTGGCGAAGAATTTCTAAGAGTTCTGGGTCTTCGAATGGGATATATAAGAAATATTTTTCATAGGCGATACGAGTGCCGGTTTTATCGGAGATATAGGGAGAATTTGGCTTGAACTCACCAGAAAGCCTTTTGCCTTTGATATTCGTAGATTCGATTTGGCCATCTTCAACAAGGGATAGGAATGTATTGTATCCTAATTCGATTTCTGGTTTTTGATTCATGCTGCCGATTATTTCATATAGAAGATATGCAACAGCGGCAATAAGAAGCCAAAAAGCAAAAGTCTTGGCTAATCTAATATATTTTTCGTTATTATTATCTGGTTTTTCTGGCATTTACAGACCGTACTTTTCCATTCTTTCTTTGCATTCAAGACAGAAAATCGCATAAGGTATAAGCTTAAGTCTTTCCATGCTAATTTTCTTGCCACAGGAATCACAGATGCCATATTTATTATCACGAATTCTCTGCATTGCTTCGTTTATGGCATTGAGCATCTTTCTTTCATGCGATGCAAGCCAGAAAGCCTTTTCTCGCTCCTGTGTTACGCTGCCCATATCGGCGGGGTGAGTTGTAAAATATTCTCCAGCAGTATCTTCGCCGACATTGCGCTGTGTCTCTTCGAAATGGCGAATTTCATGGAGAATTTCTTCTTTCATATTGATTAGCTTTTTCATGAATCGTTCTTTTTCTCTGGTTCTCATAATATCACCTGGTCTTTTTCTTCGGCATAATGCCTATTTGCCGCTATTGGCCATGATAAGGGTTTTCTAAATTCTTTTTAGGTAAAGGGTCATATTAAAATCATCGATTTTCCATTCCTCTTTGAATTCATACTTTGCAGGGGTTTTGAATTCAAGTTTTTCTGCCAGTGTTTCCGATGAGATATAATCTTTCATCTTTTTTGCGACATCTTGTATTTTATCATCGGCATCCATATAGATTTCGATTCTATCGGTAACTTCGAAGCCGGCATTTTTCCTGGTATTTTGGATTCGATTAATAATCTCTCTTGCCAGTCCTTCTGTCCGCATTTCTTCATCGATTGCTCTGCTAATAGAAATCGTCATTTCGCCATCTTCGACTGTAATATAATCCGGGTCGTCTTCATGGTCAAGAAGTACATCTTCTGGCAATATCTCATATTTATGCTCGCCGATTTCGATCTCGACCGATTCGCCTTTTTCTATTTTCTTGAGCGTTTCCTCTGGCCAGTTTTCGATTATCTCTTTCGATTTCTGAACGTATTTGCCCAGTTTCCTGCCGAGGGTTTTGAAATTCGGTTTTCCTGTAAGCTTTGTGAATTTCCTATCACCTTTGTCTTCGATGTTTTTCACATTCAGCTCATCGAGCGCAAGCGCCATGATATCCTCGGGCATATCCAGGTCTATCGCGGATGTGTACATCGTGCGGAGCGGTTGCCTTATCTTTATCTGTGCCTTATTCCTAACTGCACGCCCGAGATTGGAAAGCTCGAGAACACGCTGCATATATTCTTCCAATTTTTCATCGATAAGCTTCTCTTCTACAGCAGGGAACTCTTCCATGTGTATCGATTCGAGTTTTCCGCCGAGGTAGTTATAGTAAGCATCAGCAGTCATCGGAGCAAATGGCGCCATCAATTTGGCAGTCGTCATAAGGACTCGATAGAGAGTGTGATAAGCTGCATTTTTATCGGAATTATCGCCGGTTACCCAGAAGCGCCTTCTTGACCGCCTGACATACCAATTCGAGACTTCATCCAGTATGAATGAGCCAATTTCGCGAGTTGCACGGGTCATATCATATTCTTCCATCAGCTCGCTGACTCTTTTGATAAGGCTTTCGCTGCGGGAAAGAATCCACTTATCCAGCATAGTTATCTCATCGTACGGGAAATCATCGGCTGGCTTGAAATCATCTATATTTGCATAAGTAGCAAAGAATTTGTAAACATTTTTGAGCGTATCGAAAACCTTGCTGGAAACCTCGCCGACAGATTCCAGGCTCATTCTGGTGGGTAGCCAGGGATGGCTATTTGAAATCATAAACCAACGCAAAGGATCTGCGCCCCATTTATTGAAAAATTCTCTTGGAGCAATCGAATTACCCAGGCTTTTGGACATTTTTCGACCTTCGGCATCCAGCACAAGGCCGACTACTACATTTGCCTTGTATGCAGCCTGGCCTTTGACAAATGTCGAAATAGCGAGCAAAGTATAGAACCATCCACGCGTCTGATCGACTCCTTCGGATATGAAATCCGCCGGGAAATATTTTTCATCGAAATCGTCTTTGTGTTCGAATGGATAATGCATTTGTGCAAAAGGCATCGCGCCAGAATCGAACCAGCAGTCTATTACTTCTGGAGTTCTTTTCATTGTTCCGCCGCATTCACATGCCAGCTCGATATCATCGACAAATGGCCTATGCAAGTCAATATCATCGGGTACGGTTTGTGTTGCGAGTGCTTTGAGCTGCTGCCGCGATTCTATCGATTTCATTTCGCCACAGTCTTCGCATATCCATATATTAAGAGGTGTCCCCCAGAATCTTTCTCTTGATATCGACCAATCGATGTTATTTTTGAGCCATTCGCCAAGCCTGCCATGGCCGATAGCTTTGGGATACCAATCGATCTTTTCATTCTCTTCTATCATTTTGTCTTTGTATTCGGTTGTTTTGATATACCATGAAGCGCGTGCAAAATAAAGAAGCGGTGATTTACATCGCCAGCAAAATGGATAGCTATGCTCGATCGTTTCCTTTTTGAAAAGCAAGCCACGAATCTTCAGGTCTTTGATTATCTCGGGATCGGCATCTTTTATGAACATGCCGGCAAATGGCTTTGCTGCCTCTGGAATTTTACCCTGTTCTGTAACAAGTTGTATCATGGGAAGGCCATTTTCCTGGCCGACACGATAGTCTTCCTGCCCGAATGCTGGAGCTGTATGGACTATACCGGTACCATCTTCGATTGTAACAAAATCGCCCTGTATGACATACCATGCCTTTTTATCCGGTTCCACGAACTTAAAAAGCGGCTCATAGTCTATACCGACAAGGTCTTTTCCACTGAATTTTTCGAGAATCTGAATATCTTCGCCAAAAAGCGCGAGTGCTCTTTGATGAACAAGGATAAGATACTCATCTTCATGCTTGATTTTGACATATTGATTATCCGGATGGACAGCCAAGGCGACATTGGAAAGCAGCGTCCACGGCGTGGTAGTCCAGACCATAAAGAATGTATCCTTCATCGATGGAATCCTGAATTTCACATATATCGAAGGGTCCTTGACATCTTGATAGCCCTGTGATAACTCATGGTCAGAAAGTCCTGTCTCGCATCTTGGGCACCATGGCGTTATCCTGTGGCCTTTATAGATTTTGCCATCCTTAAAGTATTGGCTGAGAAGCCACCATACCGACTCGATATATTCATTTTTAAATGTGATATAAGGATCATCCATATCCAGCCAATAGCCGATTCTTCTTGTTATCTCTTCCCATTCTTGGAGATATTCGAAAACTGAGTTTTTACAAGCTTTATTGAATTTTTCGATTCCATAGTCTTCGACTTCTTTTTTATCTTTTAGGCCGAGTTTCTTTTCGACTTCGATTTCGACAGGCAGGCCATGCGTGTCCCATCCGCCTTTTCGCTCGACGAAATGACCTGTCATAGTTTTATATCGGCAAACGATATCTTTGACAGTCCTGGCGATAATGTGATGGACTCCGGGCAGGCCATTGGCAGTAGGCGGGCCTTCGTAGAAAACAAAAGGTTTGGAACCGGCGCTTGTATTCTGGACCTTATCAAATATCTTATGCTCGTCCCATTGGTCGAGCATGTCCAATTCCATATCTCCCTGGGAATATCCCCTTTTCAAGTCCTTATATCTCACATTAACGCTCCTTATCAAAAATTCAAATCTATATAAGTAAAGGCTTTTCTTTCACTTTTTCAAGCACAATTTATACCAAAATAGAATCTTTATCAATATTTATCTTGACTTTTGCCAAATTTAGCGGATTTTTTGATGAAATTATGCAGGATTTGACCGAAAATAGGGCAAAATGGTAAAATTATATCTTAGAATAATCGGCAAGATAGCGAATGTATTTATCAGATTAGGTTTTAGTCCATCTGCTATAACAATTATCGGTTTTTTTATGGCTGTTTTTGCAGGTATCGCATTTTGGACAGGGCATCTATTGACTGGTGGGATTTTGCTTCTTGTCGGCGGTGTTTTCGATAATCTCGATGGCGCAATAGCGCGCAATTCTGGCAATGTAACTCGCTTCGGTGCGCTATTGGATTCCACATTGGACAGATACAGTGAATTTGTACTTTTTTTGGGCCTTTATAATTATATTGGCACCAGTCCGGATATCGTGCTTTATAGAACATTTCAGGTAATAGTCTTTTTTGCTTTGATCGGGTCTGTGATGGTTAGTTACGTCCGCGCAAGGAGCGAGGCTCTGGATATTGGCACTAGCGTAGGTTTTTTCCAAAGGCCGGCGCGAGTTGTGATGATTGGCCTTGCTGCAATGCTGGCCGGGCTGGCAAATCACATTCTCGATAATATCAATTATTTTCTTTTGCATGATATAGTCATCAGGCTACTTCTTATAGTCCTGGCAATTGGCACCAATATTACTGCACTACGAAGGCTTATGGATTCACGCAGGCGGGCAAAAGGCCTTCGTTAGCAAGATTCCAAAATTTGTAAAATTAAATTCTTTGAGATAGCTCTTACCAAAATAAAATATGGTATCCGATTCTATTTATAGTGATACAAGGACAGGCTGAATGCTGATGCCTTTGTTTAGGCTTTTATGAATAAATAATGGCCAAAGTCAAATTTATGCAGTATAATTTAATAAAAATCTTACCAGTTACTTGAAATCTTCGCAAAAATCAATATAATATACTAGAAGGGGTAATTTGGGAGATTGGTAAATGACCGAACAAGAGCAAGTACATTTGGAGTATCAGAATAAATTATTTGAGATAAAGGCTATTCAATCCGAGCTGGATGGCCTTGTGCATGACTATAAAATTAAATTTAGATTCCTAACATCGCTTTTGGATTCTACGCCGGATTTTATTTTTCTAATTAATTGGCGGATGAAAATAAATTCGGTTAATCCTGCTTTTGTTAAATTTGTCGGCTATCCCGAAGACTATCTCACTGGCAAAACTTATTATGATATTTTTCCATCCGATATAGCCGATTCCTTCATGCTCTCCGACAGAAAAGTGCTCGAAACAGGCGAAGCAATTGAAAGCGAAGACCTTCTGCCCGGTGTCCACAATGAAATGATTGTACATACTATTCGTACGCCTGTTTTCGAAAATGGCAATGTCAAAGGCATACTCGTTTCGATGCGCGATATTACAAAGCTTAGGAAAATTGAAAAAGACCTGATAGAAAAAAAGCAAATTATCGAGAATATCTCAGTTCTCGACCCCAATTATGTCAAGCTATGTAATAGAGAAAATGGAAATATAATCTACCAGAATAGGCCGTTACTGCTCGCCCTTGGATATGAAATCGAAGAAAATGACCTGAGCGATTTGATTCCGTATATTCACAATCAGGACCGTTTTAAATTCAACTCACTGGAAAAGGGACTCTCCTTCTTCGATGATAATGATTCATCTCTGGAGTTTCGACTGAAACATGCAAATGGTAATTGGCAATGGTTTCGTGTTAGAGCCAATGATTTCAATCGTATATCCGAAAAGCATGGCAAAAATATTGCAATATTTTTAGAGGACTTCACCGAAAGAAAGCACTTTGAATTTGCACTCCAGAAATCCCAGAGAAGATTAATCGATATCAATAAAATGAAGGATAGATTTATATCGGTCATCGCCCATGACCTGCGTAATCCTCTCACACCGATTACATACTATTCCAAATTGCTAAAGGAAAAAGGCGATCAGCTCCAGGATGAAACTCGTAATGAATATATTCATAAAATAGCAGACCAATCTGCTAAAATGGAAAATCTGCTAAATGACCTTATTGCCTGGTCTAGAAATCGCAATGGCTTCATAAAGCTCTCTCCCGAAAAAGTCGATATAGATGAATTAATTGAATCCACTTTGTCCTTCATAGAACCGATGGCCGAAAGAAAAAGCATCGCAATAGACTATAAAAAAGCCAATCATCAGGTGCATGTGGATAAAGACATGATACTGACTGTCTTCCGTAATCTGCTGATAAATGCGATTAAATTCAGCCCCGAGAATGAAGGCAAAATAGAAATCTGGTGCGATGAATCCGATACTAACATCAAATGTTCAATAAAAGACAATGGCAAAGGTATTCGCGAAGAAGATATTAGCAAAATCATGGACAGTAGCAAAAATTATACGACAGTTGGTACAATCGATGAAAAGGGATGTGGAATCGGCCTTATCATTTGCCGGGAATTTCTTGAGACCAATGAAGGCAAACTAATAATCGAATCTAAACCCAAAGAAGGAAGCACTTTCAGCCTGATCCTTCCTAAAATCCCTTGAATAAAGAATGTGAAATTTTTTCCATAAGGCTTTTTGCTTGACTTTATAAATCTCATATCTAAATTCATAGATATGAGTTTTTGTTGAAATATCAGGTAATTAATTGAAAGTTAAATAAAACATATAAATTAGGAAGAAAGATGCAAAAGACTAAAAAGACAAAAGGCAATCCAGTATTTCTCGGCTTCGCAGTTATTACAATAGTCGCTGCGATGGTAATTTTCGCATTTCTTATGACCAATAAGAAAAATGAGAATGTTGACGGCTCAGGTGCAACGCAGACAGATAGCCAAAGCCAGCAGTCGCGAAACCAACAACAGAATGAAGGCGATTATCCCAATCATAAAGCCGGTGGCAATCTTATGGTCAATACTCTCGATGGCGAAACATATGACCTGACAGACTTCGAAGGCAAAATTGTGATACTCGACTTTTGGGCTACATGGTGCAAGCCATGTGTCTATGAAATGCCGCATTTTGTAGAATTATACAATGAATACAAGGATCAGGACTTTATGATAATAGCGCTTTCAGTCGATAGAAGTTCGGATCCTGTAAGCAAATTTATAAAAGACCAAAATATCACATTCCCAGTTGGAATGGCAACACCACAATCCAGAGAAAGATTCGGGCCGATTTCTGCCATACCAACTACATATATCATAGACCACAAGAATGAAATCCGCGTGAAAAAGCGCGGTGCAGCGCCCAAATCCTATTGGGAAACCGAGATCAAAAAGCTTATTGCCGAAAGAGATGGCGAGACAATTTAACTTCAATAATTATAGAGAATTAGGAGATCAACAATGTCTAGTAAAAACTTAAAAGCACAGATAAAAATGGCCGAAGGCTTGACGCTTATGGGCCGTGGTGCAAGCAAACATTGGGTACCACTGGATACATCGCCCGCTGCCGGCGGCGCAGGTTCCGGCACTTCGCCTTTCGAGATGGTTTTTTTGGCCATGGGCGGTTGCCAGTCTATGGATATTCTGTCGATTCTTAAGAAAAAACGCAATAAAGTCGAAAAATACGATCTCAGGATCAATGCCAAAAGAAGAGACGAGCATCCTAAAATTGCCGAGATTGTCGAGATGGAATTCTGTTTCTGGGGAGAGGTCAAGCCCAAGGATGTCGAAAGAGCGATAGAGCTTTCTACCGATAAATATTGCGGCGTATCGGCAATGCTACGCGATGACATCATTGTCAAAAGAACATACAAAATAAATGAAGAAATCGAAGATTTTGAATAAGAAAAAAATTGACTAAATCCCAAAATATAGTCCTCGGATTTTCAGGCGGAGTGGATTCTACGGCTGCTGCTTTGCTACTTAAGAAGCAGGGATACAATGTCCATGCAGTATCTCTTATTATGACAGAAATCGAATATACTGTCTATCAAATTGCAGAAAAGCTCGGCATAGAGCTTCATATAATCGATATACGCGATGCCTTTCACGATAAAGTCATCACCCATACGGCGGATCAATATGCAAAAGGTCTTACTCCAAATCCATGCATAGCCTGCAATAAAGAGATCAAGTGGAAATACCTTTTCGACTTTGCCGACAAAAACAATATCGAGAATGTCGCCAGCGGCCATTATGCCAGGATTATTCATAATGAAGATAGCAGCTTTCTTGCCAAAGATCCGGTTAAAGTCCGTGATCAGTCCTATTTTATGTATAGGATAAAGCGTGAATATTTGCCGAGGATGGTTCTTCCGCTGGGCGAATTTACAAGGGTGCAGTCGGAGGAGCTTCTCGAGGCAGAAGGCTATCTGGAAATGATACGCCATAGAAGCCGCGACCTTTGCATCCTATCGGCTGGTTCGCGAAGTTCGATATATGAATTTCTCGGCAAGAATATCGAATTTACCAGCGGCGACTTATATTTCGCAGATAGGCAAAAAATCGGTGAGCATAAATCTCTGCAGAGCCTTACTATCGGCCAGCGAAAGGGCCTGGGGATAACATGGGAATACCCATTATATGTCCTTGACGTGGACCTCGAAGATAAAAAAGCCATTCTCGGCCCCAAAGAAATGCTTAAAAAAACAAAATTCAAGATTATCGATACCAATTTTCTTACGAACATTCCATTAGATACTTTCGAGGCAATGGTCAAAATCCGAAATACTCATCAGGGTACAATGGGTAATATATTCTGCGATGCCGATAGCTGCGAAATCGAGCTATGTGAGCCGGTTATGGGAGTTAGCCCCGGCCAGTCGGCTGTATTTTATGATGGTGATATTGTTCTCGGCGGTGGAATAATTGCAAGATAATCAAATAAATGGCAATTCGCGATTATCGGCTATCTTGTTTTTGGGTTCGGGCTTCTTCTCTTCTGGGTCGATGATAAGAACAAGCTCGCCCTTTAGATTTGGATCCTTATCGAGAAATTCATCGACACTAAATTCCAGTATTTCCTGATAGATTTTAGTAAGCTCTTTTGCTATTATGATTTCTCTATTACCACATATTTTCTGAACTTCTTTTATTAGTTTCTTTAGCTTATGTGGCGCCACATAGAAAACAGCCGGACATTCCAGGCCTTTATATTTTCGTAGAATTCGCCTGATTTTCTTGGGTGTAGCCGGTGCAAAGCCCAAAAAGAGATATGGCGCTGAAATACCAGCAAATGATAGGGCAGTCGTAAGAGCAGTTGGGCCGGGGATGATATCGATATTGTAACCCCTGTCCCTAATCCTGCGTATAAGATATCCGCCCGGATCAGATACCACCGGCATACCAGAATCCGATACCAGAGCTACGGTCTTGCCTTTTTCCAGGAGTTTAATGATGCCTTCTGTCGAGTTTTTCTCATTATGGGCATGATGTGCGATAAGCTTTCCTGTGATATTGTATCTTTCGAGAAGGACTTTGCTCTTTCTGGTATCCTCGCATGCAATAATATCGACTTTTTGCAGGGCCAGGATAGCTCTTTGTGAGATATCATCGAGATTGCCTATTGGAGTGCCAATTATATATAGTATGCCTTTTTTATTCATAATAAAAAGCCCGCCAATTAAAGCGGGCTAATTTTTTGCTCTTTCATCGGAGCTTAAATCTTTAATCTATCTATTAATACATTGTATTTCGTGCTTCGACTCTGATATTAACTCTAACATCATCGTATGAGCCGTATCTGGAAACTGTTTTCGGTGCCTGTAATTGCAGCCATAGATGTTCGGTATCTGTTCCACTACCTTCGGTTCCCAGATTGTACCCGCCAGTGCCAAATGTGTCGGCAGCGCCAAAGACGACATTATCTGAACCTTTCGGTATAATGTTCTGAGAAGGCTGATAGTCGGCGCTAAGTGGTGCGGTAACATCATCATTCATGAGTGCTCGCAAACTGAAAGCATCCAGTCCGCTTGAATCTGCAAGTTCCCATGGTGTAGCATTGAATGAATAGAGCCCGATATCGATAGCATCGGTCGAGCTATTGTTGTCGATAACAAAATATTCATCGCCACGCATTTCGACAGTCTCATCGATTTCGAGAGTATCCACAAGGCCACCATCGGTAACAGGAGACCATGTGCTATCATCGGAATCGCCGCCTGGAGTTGGCTGCTGAACGGTATATTCGACTGTTGGCGGTTGATACATCGCCGAGTCATCTATTCCGACTGCAAATGGATCTGACCAATCGAAAACATTGCCTACAAGGTCATATGCACGTACACGGAAATAATAAACCGAGTCTTCCTTGACTTCGACAGGATCATCCGGGCCAAATTCTGCAAATGTAAGCTCGGTACCCATCTGCCAATCAAACCATGTACCCGGGTCGAGTTTCTTGGAGTATTGGACATCATATTTCCAGATCCCCCAGCCTTCGCCATCTTCAATTGTGGTATCGGCTGCGGTCCATGTTATATGAAAAATCTGAGACGAGGCTTCATAGCCGTCAGCTTCGAGCCACGCAAAAGGCTCGCGAAGGTCGAGATCGACATTTCTGAATCCACCATAAAGATTGTATGTGGAGCCGCTAAGGACTTCGTCAGCAGCGGAAGATCCGCGTCCGATAATATCTGATAGGATAAATCTCGAGCTTGTACGAGGGTCAGGATTCTCTGCTCCACCATTTGAGAAGCTAGAGAATGTTAGCGTATAATCAGCAGTACTTGGTGGCTGTGCCATTAAACAGAATACTCCTAAAATTAAAACTGGTAAGATATACTTACGCATAATACTCCTTTCGGATTATATATATTACATCATTCATTACTAATATAGTTCTTTTATATATAATGTCAAATTTTTTTTCGAGCTTTTTTTAATTTTCATAATAAACTTATCGTAATCATTATAGAATTAATTAGCCGATAATGACAAAATACCATTATCGGCTATGATTTCATTGCTTATGGAAGCTGTCCATTTGTTCCCCAAATACTTCCAACAGAGTCCGTATTGAATCCGCCAGCATGTGGTCCTGGTGGTGAATAATTATCTACAACATTGTGGCTTACAACACATGCAACACTAATACCATTGATATCTGTCGTATTGCTATAAAGATTATTATGAGTAATTATTGCATCAGATGTGCCATTTAGATCCAAGCCTATTGTACATCCTTCTACTAGATTATCGTCAACTGTAACATTTCCGGATAAACCAGTTAAGCTGGATAAATCAATACCATCCTGAGTCAGGTATTCGATCTGGTTATCTTTAATGATAATATCAGTAGTGCTTGTACCGCCAGCTATCATGAAACCAGCCGTAGCAGCCGACATACCTTCAACAGAATTGCCAATGACCCTGAGCTTGACAGGATCAGTTGCATTAACAGATGTACAGGTATTTATGAAGTCATTTGACAGAATAGTAGCAGAACTTCCTGTATTGACAGTTATCGCCGCAAGAGCTGTTAGATTGTGGAAATGCGTTCCTTTAACATCCAATTGAGAACCATTTTGAAGTACGATTCGCGAATTGTTGAATTCCGAGGCATCAATAAGAGGCCTTAAATCAGAGCCATCGAATGTTATAACAGCGGCATTAAAACGGCAGCTTGTAAATCTCGGCAATGCAGGTGAGGTAGCAAGCGAAAGAATCGAACCCTCGAAATAACAATCATCCATCATTGGACCACCATCAATCGCTATGGTACCAATAAAAGAGCTTCCATTGACTCTGGATGTATGAGATTGTATAGTAGCATTTGTTGTTATAATGCAATCATTGAGCTTGGCGCCATCGAAAATATGAGTACCAGATACAAAGGAACAATTATTATGTGTACCAGATGATGTAATATCATTACTAAATGATATCTTTTCAGCCATCGAAAGTGTAACAAATGTGAGTGATGCTCCATCAATGGCTGTATTATTACTGCCAGAACCGATAAGCGATACATCACTATTAACATTATGTGATGATGCAAGCGAATATGTGCCAGGTGCAATATGAAGCACTTTATTGTCGGCAGAATTTGCATATGTTAAAGCCGAATCGAGGTCGTAGAAATCGGCATTATCGCCGCCGACTGTGATTACATTCTCGGGTTCCCAATCGGTGCGGAAATTGTGCATCCCAGCAGCAGCCGGAGCATCCATAAATTCCATTCCGCCATAAACATAGATATCATCATCGAGATGAATCGAGTCGCCAGCTGCCTGAATAGAATCGGCAATAAGCTCGCCCATTATTTTGAAATCCTGAGAAACAACGACAGTGTCATGAGCTGTCGCCGCGAGCGTATCGAATCTGATGCCGGATGTGATATTGCCCCATGTCATTCCGCCGGAACCATCGGCCAAAAGTGCCTGTCCGTTACTGCCGAAACTTCCAGAACCATCATCGATACCGCCGGTAATAAATACATCGCCATCCTCATTTACAGAGAAAATCTCGGATAAGCCATCATCATAGATACCAAATTCTCTTGTAGAGCTACCTGAACCGCCATTATTAAGCTGGAATTTCAAATCTCCTCTTGAAAGGATATATTTGCCATTTTGCACCCTCA
Organism: Candidatus Zixiibacteriota bacterium; assembly: GCA_046542255.1. Lineage (GTDB taxonomy): Bacteria > UBP14 > UBA6098 > JBKHBT01 > JBKHBT01 > JBKHBT01. Next base: position 16,248 of record JBKHBT010000025.1, read on the forward strand.
AATCACCAGCACTATAAATTGCAGGTGCACTGCCGCCATTGGCGACCTGAAGAATCTCATCAGAATCGTCATTGCCGAGGATATTCAATATTCTTCCAGAACCCGGTGTAATGTAGTCGCCATCGAGTTTGACTTCGCCAGCATCGACATCTATCGTAGCGCCGCCGTCATAGGCTTCATCGAGATTGCTTGCGCCAACCGGCCAGCTTGTTTTACGCTCGCCGCCAAATGTAATTGCATCAGCAAAATGGACATCGCTATGTACCATAATCGAATCATTTACAGCCTGCAATGTATCGGCCATAAGGTCACCATCGACCTGAAGGTCTTCAGTAACCACGACCACATCATGGGATGTTGCATTCAATGTATCGAACCTTACCGAGCCAGTAGCGGCATCGCCCCAGTTCCATCCACCAGAGCCATCGGCAATGGGTACCTGTCCGGCAAAGCCAGCATCATCGGTAGCATCGTATAGGCCGCCTGTTATTGCGACATCTCCATTGACATCCAGGTCATAATCGGGCAGCAATGTGCCGATTCCGACTCCATCAGCATCTGGCATGAGTGCAATTCTACCAGCAGTAAGCCTGAGGCCATCATCGACATCTTCGTCTATCCTGACAAAATCGCCATCGCCGAAATTAATCGTGGCACCTTCGCCGACAGAACCTGTCCCTATAAGCCTCAGTGTATTGTCATCAGCGCCTTCTATTGTAAGTTTATGTGTAAAATCGCTAGTACCAATTCCGACATTTCCAGATGGAGCAGAATACATATCATCTCCAACGACTGTCCAGTCACCGTCATCATCGAAGCTGGCAGATTGCCATGTCATACCGCCAGAACCATCTGCGACAAGGACATCGCCAGTGCTTCCATAATCGAGGCCATCATGAATTCCGCCATCTATCTGCAATATACTTGCGACATATACATCGCCATCGAAATATCCTGCCCAATCTGTACCAGAGCCGTAAACACCGATATTTGTATCTGATGAATTCGCAGCCTGGCCATAAAGGCCGTAGTTTGTGCCTGTTGTTATGGTATTATTTGCAATACCTTTGACACCGACAGCGCCTTCACCTACAATACCGATTCCATTTCCTTCTGTAGCATCATTGCTTGTTGCTTTTAATGCTATGGAATTTGTGGTTCCTGAAGCTGTATTTAACACTCTAATTACAGCAGAGTCGGCATCGGCTTCATCTTCGACATGTAGTTTGGCAGTTGGAGTGATTGCGCCTAAGGCTGCAGAATCATTTACATTATATATATGGTTTCCAGAGATTGTCCAATCATCATCAGAACCGGAGCCGTCTGGCCAGCTTCCGCGTTTTACGCCGGCTAATTCTATACTATCTGCGATAAAAACTTTGCTCTCGGTATGCCCATCCTCATCGACATAGAATAATTCGGATTCATCGGTATCTATAACCCTAAATTTCTGGTTTCCTACAAGTCCACCGCCGCCTGGCGATGTTGGAGCATCGATCTGCATGGTGATATCGCCTGTAATAGAATAGATTTTCTTTTCTCTTTCTATATTAAGGTCGCCATTGCAATAGATTGCTGGGCCAGAAGTATTTAGATTTTCGACATTCAAAGCAGACAATTCGATATCGTTATTCACAACCTTGATTGCATTGCCGGTAGTAACTTCATTTCTAAATATTATTCTGCCTTCATCGACTTCGACGATTTGGCCGGAACCGCCATAATTATTATATGCATCATCGAGAGTGTTTGAGAATTCATCCGGCCATGAATCGAGCGTAACTCCGCCAAGCCTCAGGCTATCTGTTTCTATGCCATAGTTTGCAATTAGCTTGTCATCTATATACAAAAAGTCTCCAGCAGCCTGAATAGAGTCGGCAATAAGTTCGCCGACTACCTTGAAATCGTGATTTACGACAATCGTATCGACATTATCCGACTTCAGTGTATCGATTTTAATATCGGCATATAGTTCACCATCGATTATCAGGTCGCCGTTTAGTTTTACATTATCTTCAAAGTAAAGAGTGTCGCCATGTGATAGCAATGTATCGATATATGTTTTGCCAATGACTTCGAAATCCTCATCTACAACCACCACATCGTGCCTTTCAGCAGTTAATGTATCTGCGTCTCCACTGCCACCGGATGGCCATGATTCGCGAAGGATGCCATCGAGAATAATCCCGTTAGCATCGAGATTACCATCGACTGTAATATTGCCATCGCATATTTCGACTTTTGGGTTTACAGTACCAATATTGGCAAATATCGAGACATCATCGATATACCAGTTATGTTTGATTCCTTCTGTGCCGGCTGCATGGAAAGCTACCTGTATATTTGAGCCTTCATAATCGGTTAGGTCGATTACATACATCATATCCCAGCTATGTCTTCCGGCTGAGGATGAATCCGAAAAATTTGCTTCGATTTCCCATGAAGAACCACCGTCAGAAGTTATTTTGACATAATAATCATCATTATTTGAAGGAGCAGAGCCCCAAAAAACATCGCTATAGAATGTCAAATAGTACGTTGTTGCTGGAGGTATGTAAGTGGCATCGGAAATAAGCCATTCATCCTGAGCGTCTTCAGCGGTGATTATTCCTGCGGAATATGTTCCCCAGTGCCTTGAAGCATTGGAGTGATGCCATGTTGAATCGAGAGCATTTGCGCTATCTTCAGTCCAGGAAACAGGAGGCACCATCTCTTCGAAAGATTCTGACAAAAGAATGTCTCTATCCTGCGGTTCCTGGAAAAGTGCGCATCTGGCATGCATATTATCATCCAGATGAATCGTGTCGCCAGCCGCTTGAATAGAATCTACGATAAGCTCGCCAGTTATTTTGGCAGCATCATGAATAACAATTGTATCGGTTAAATCGGAGCTGATTGTATCGAATTGAACAGCCTGTTGCCAATCGGTTATTGTTTCGCCATTTAAGGTGAAGCTATTACCACTGATATCGCCGTCAGATGTGATGTCATTGTCGGCATCGAGATAGCCATCGTAAATACTGACCTGATCGACAACCGTAGGCAAATCTACAAATGAAATTCGATAATCCGGGCGATTATACGTAAGTAATAGCGTGGATGGCATATAGTCATCGCTTTCGGAAGCTGCACATCTATAATTATCAGGTAGTGTAGTATATCTCCACTGTGGAGCATCGGCCGAAGAATATGGCGACATTGCCATATTTTCGAAATAGATGATGATATTACTCGTACCGTCATAAGAGAAATCATCGATATCTATTGTTTTCCAGCCTTCTGATACAGGTATGCTAAGTGCAGATGATGTATAAACTTCTGTTGCAGTAGAAACATCGAAATCTGTATCTAAAGCATCATCTGTTACAAGCTCCATATAAATCGAGACATTATTGTAGTCCCATGGATCTTCAGTAACTGAACCTATGCCATCGCCAGACATGTATATCTGGATTTCATCGATTGTTGCAGCACCATCGACATCCAGTTCTTCGGCCCAAATCATGGACTTATTTCTTGCATATCGATCGGTTCCACCATTAAGCGGCCTGGTAGATATCTGTGAAGTTCCAGGGCCGGTTGTAATCATAGCATCGGCATAAGTAGTTGTTCCGCCATATGTACCGGAACCATCGACCCAGAAGTCCGCATTTTCCTGTGGCAGGGTATCTTGATTATAAATATTATTCGAGCTTCCCGCTGCGCTGATACGTATCGAATCGCCAATTTGAGCGACAGATACCCCTTCACCAGCTACGATTGTTGCGCTGTCTTCCAGCCAAATTCCAGCTTCACCGCGCAAACGCTGAAATGCATCAAATGAAATCGGCCTTCCAGTGATATCATCCCAGGCCACTGCGCCAGTACTATCGGAATAAATAGCAGAATCCGCGCCAGCAACACCTATTGCATAAGACGCTGTATCGGAGTAAATAGAATAGAATGAGAAAACTTCGGTCGTGATCATTTCTCTGGGCCTCATTACATCGCCATCGATAGCAATCTGAAGATACAAATCGCCTTCGAGGTCGGCCATTTCGAGATCGAATGGCAAATCTACGCTAAAAAGGCCTTTTGAGACCTGGATATCTGTGAGGGCTACTTCATCGAGCATCGTTCCATCGGTAGCATCATCAAAAAGCGCAAAATTCATATCATAAAGGCCACTAATCCCGATTCCATCGATATCCGTGATCTTTCCCTGATAGGTAACTTGACGTTCTATGCCAAAAATAGATGCAATAATAAAAAAAAACATCAATAAAATAAACAGCTTCTCTTTCATCTTTCCTCCTTGAATTAAATAATTTCTTCCCGAAGGAAAATACAATATTTTGGTATATAAATCAACCTTTTAAATACATTTAAGAATAAATAAATTTTTGCGTTAATGGCTTTATAGCAACAAGTAGAAGACATACCCTAATAAGAATATTACTTAAAATATATTGCAAATTATTAGCTTAATTTTTTTCTGCTGCCAATATTTTTATCCAGTTGTATAGCTGATAGTAAGTTGTCTTTTGAGCCTAAAATGTTAAAGAGTCTAATAAGTTTTATTTAAGAAATCGCTAAATCTATCTTAATAAATTATTGATTTTTACTGAAAAAACCATTAAATTATTCATTGAACAAACAAAAACACCTACCCCAAAAGGAGATGTCATGAGAAAAACCCTATTGGTTTTGCTGATTATCTATTCAATTTATGCAATAGAAACTACTTCTGTCCCGGTAGCCTATGACAGTGATTCAGAAGACAATATCCAGAGCCTGTCTTTTAAACTCTTCAATTCTGACAAAGAGATTCTATGGTCAGAAGAATATGAGGGCGATGTTTTCGAATATGAAGAAGAAGAAGAAATCCAACCTGGTAAGAAAATTGCTATACCCGATTTTGAAGAGCGACTTTCCTTTGCAATTTTCTTAGATGGCGAATTATATCAAGAATTCAATGATTTGTCATCCTTGGATGATATACCGGTTATTCGATTATTTCGCTCCAGCGATAGCACACCGGATGACCCTATGGAACCATCAGAGCCGATGGATGACATGGCAATCGGCCTTACGATTCATGGCGGAGAAAATACAGAATTCGAAGGCGGAATAATTCTCGGCACTGCCGATGGCACCGACCCGGTCGGAATTCTCGATGTAAGAAGCGATGAAACCCGATTTTGGGACGGCTCAGCTTCTGTCGGATTTGCCAGTTCATCGGGAGATGTATTTATTGAAGATGTTCTCGAAGTCGATGGCATTATCTATGGCGCAAATTGGCGCGATGCCAGTGGCAATGATTTAATAAATGGCTCCACAGGTATTTCTGTATCCGAGAATACCAATGGCCAATGGACAATCACAAATACCCAGCCCGACCAGACGGTTTCAATAGCTGGCGGTTCTGGTATTTCGGTTTCTGGGAGCTATCCGAGCTTTACTATTAGCAATACTTCTTCAACAGATGGAACTGTTACAAGCATTGGGACAAGCTCGCCAATTACGGGTGGCACTATAACAACAAGCGGGACAATAGGCCTACAGCAAGATGGTGATGTAATTTCGGGCACCGGTATTTCAATTACAGGCGGAACAAATATGATACCTGGTGCCGATTCCGATGATATCCAAATCACAAATACTGCCCCGGACCAAACTGTAACAATTGGCTCTGGGACAGGGATATCTGTGACTGGTAGCTATCCTAATTTCACAGTTGATAATACCGACCCTGACCAAACAGTCTCCATAGCAGGCGGCACGGATATCGATGTAACAGGTTCATATCCAAATTTCACAGTCGATTATGCCGGAAGTGCCTCCGGCGATGACGATTGGACAATTTCTGGCTCGAATATCTACCGAAATACAGGCAATGTGGGCATCGGAACAACCTCGCCATCAGCAAAGCTACATGTCGAAGGTGATTTGGGAGAAAATGATACAATGGCGACAATTAGAATGCAACCAACTGAATATACAGGTAATACAGGTCTCGCTATCATATCACAAGAGAAAAATATCCGTGGCTCTATTAGAACTATTGCTGCCCAATGTTCACTCGGTTCTGACTATGCTGCTGATGGTACAGCAAGATTTATAGGGGCTTATGGTAGCCAATACACAGGACATGGTAGTCTATGGGGTTCTTTTTCTAAAGTTAAATGTAATGAACTCGATGGCTGGAGTAGCAGTTCTTACAACTCAAGAGCTATCGGTGCATGGGGCATAGCTGAAGCTACTACACCTTTGATTTTTGATGATACTCAGAATGAATTTTGCTTTATTGGCGTTAGAGGAGAAATTGTAGGTGATATCGATAATAGCTCTACAGCACCTGATACTTCAATTGTTGCCGCAATTTGGGGTATCGATCGAACTATTGGTTCAGGTGATCATTATGCCGGCTATTTCGATGGTGATGTCAATATCGATGGTGATTTGACTGTTAGTGGTAGTATGCCTTCAAGTGATGATGGCGACTGGCAAACTGGATCTGGAACTGTTTATAATACATCAGACAATGTTGGTATTGGTACATCAAGCCCGGGGGCATTGTTTCATGTGAGTGGGCAAACAGCAATAATAGGACAATCAAATACAGTTGATTCTCCAACTAGCTGGGGAGCCAATATTGCAATAGGTTCAAGCAGTGAAATCACATCAGGCCGTGGCAATAATTCGATTGGCCATGCTAACTCTATAGATGGCAGTTGGGGACAAATATTAGGTATCAGATCTCATATTGAAGATGGTATATCTGGCGGCCATATTTTTGGTATGGATAATAAAGTTTCGGCTGAGGATGCATGGGCGATAGGTCGCGGTATAGTGAACTCTACCGCAAATTCTGTCCAGATTGGTTATAGTGACACAGAAAGCCCGACAGATCCGGGAGTCCTGATTGTGAGAGATTTTTCTGGCACTCAAAGGGTTGGTATTAATACAATATCACCAGATTATAGACTCGAAGTCAATGGCACATTCCAGGCCGATAATGTCCGCTCTGGAACATTCGATTTGCCGACTTCCGACGGAACAACAAGTCAGTATCTCCGTGGCGATGGGTCATGGTCAACCATTAGTGCAGGTGTTAGCGGAAGCGGTTCGGATAATTATCTCGCTCGCTGGGACGGAACTAGTGCAATTCAAAACTCTGGTGTATATGTTGATGATGATGGCAATGTCGGCATCGGAACAACAAGCCCAGGCTATCCACTTCAAGTAATTGGCAGTACATCTGGTTCCGGATGGGAAAGGTCTGCACATGTTGGTGTGGACTGGAGTTATGAAAGTGCACAGGCATTTGCTTTATCGGTACATTCGCATAAAAGCTCATCATCGAGCTCGGGGCGTTCTGTTGGGCTTTATGCAACTGCTGGGAACGCAACTTCAAGATATAATACTGCTGTAATTGCACAGATAAAAGATACAAATAGTGGTGCTGCAATACAAGCAGGTTATGAAGATGACTGGAATTCGACTGCTATGAATTATGTTGACCCTGCTGGCCAATGGGGAATCGTCTCTTACAGCGATGTTTATTTTCATGAAGACTTAACAGTAATGGGAACAGCATCTAAACCGGGTGGAGGGTCCTGGACGACTACATCCGATGAAAGGCTCAAGAAAGATATTAAACCTTATCAAGAAGGGCTTGATGGTGTTCTCAAAATTGACCCTGTTTGGTATACATACAATGGTGAAGCCAATATGCCCCAAGAGACTTTCGTAGGAGTTATTGCTCAGGATTTGCAGGAGATTGCGCCATATATGGTGGGTAACTGGACATACCAGGATGAAAATGGGAACAAAACCGATTACCTCAATGTTGACAATAGCGCTATGACATATATGTTGATTAATGCTACCAAAAAGCAGCAGGAAATAATAGAAAATCAGAAATCTATGCTTAAAGAGCAGAGAAAAATCAATGAAAAACAGACTGAACTTATTGAGCAGCTCATGGAAAGAGTCGAATCATTAGAAAATAAGTAGGCTTAATTAATATTTTGCTACCTTTTGAATTTGCAAACTGTTTTAATCAGATTTTAAGCTCGAAAATATAGAATCTTTTTTATTGCTATCGACATAAGAATTATTTGCTAAATCCAATAATATACATATATTTGCTTCAGACAATGCGTCGTTCCGTATTGTCATACTTCTCGGCTAAGACATCAGTAAAGCCGTTTCATTATATATTATGTTCTATATGTATTTGGCTTTACAAGTTGATAGTCACTTAGAATGGGGTTATGTATGGAATTGTTTGGAAATGAAGCTGTAATTCAGGTCGATGATGTTGTCAAAGAATTCACGCAGATCGATGGCAATATTGTAACTGCTGTTGACCATGCGAGTTTTTCTGTCAAATCAGGTGAGATATTTGGCATTCTTGGGCCTAATGGCGCGGGCAAGACCACTACCCTCAGAATGATTTCCACTGTCATGAACCCTACAAGTGGCAAAGTAAAAGTCGCTGGATTGGATACATCGAAAAAGCCACGCGAGATACGCAATCAAATCGGATTTCTATCAGGCTCGACAGGCCTATATAAAAGACTCAAAGCATATGAAATGGTCGAATATTTTGGCAATCTATACAATATGCCACAGGAAAAGCTAAAAGAGCGAACCGATAAGCTTTTTGAAATTCTCAAATTGGAAGAGTTTCGCGATGTACTTTGCGAGAAGCTCTCTTCTGGCAATAAGCAAAAGGTTTCTATTGCCCGCACCGTTATTCACGACCCGCCGATTCTGGTATTCGATGAACCTACAACCGGCCTAGATGTAATTATCGCTGAAAATCTTCTGGATTTTATCGAGGGCCTCAAAAGGGAAAAAAAGACGATAATTTTCTCGACACATATCATGGAAGAGGCCGAAAGGCTATGTGACAGAATCGCATTGATTAGCAATGGAAAGATACTTTTCACCGGCACTTTGAAGGAAATACTTACAAGAGCTACCGAGATTGCCGGCAGCGAAATCAAAACTCTGAAGCAGGCCTTTTTCTCCTTTGTGCAATACAAACAGGTAGGCTCTGTTTTGCCTGAGAAGGAGATGTTCTAATATGAATCGTACCAGGATTATACTTGGCAAAGAGATTCGTGAACTTCTCAGGAATAAGAGAACCTTGTTTATCGTATTCGTCCTTCCGGTCTTGCTATATCCTCTTATGATAATCGGCTTTAGTCAACTCATGATTACCCAGATGAACAAAATCGAGCAGAAGACTTTTGTGATGGCTTTAGAAGGCGATGCTCCCGGCCTCAATGATAGGTTCGAAGCCGATAGCCAGTTAGTGGTTATTCCATATCATTCGACAAGCGACTCATCTCTTATGCAAGGCGATCTCGAAGCCATAGTGAAAATACCGGATCATTTCATAACGATTCTCGATTCTACCGCAATAGCCGATATCGATATATTTTATGATGGGTCATCGGAGAAATCGCAGGCGGCACAGGACAGGATCGAAGATATCGTCTATGATTATCGAGACAGCATAGTATCATCACGCCTCGACTCTATGGAACTCGCGGAAGGATTTATTCGTCCAGTAAATCCCAATACGGTTAATAAAGCCAGCGCTAAGAAAATGGGCGGTTTTGTTTTTGGAAGGATGCTGGCATTTATACTCGTGGCAATGGTGATAACAGGTGCATACAATGGCGCAGTGGATATGTTCGCCGGCGAAAGAGAGCGTGGCACGATGGAGACGCTTCTGGTATCTCCGGCCGACAGGATCGAAATCGTACTGGGGAAGTATCTCACTGTATTAATTATAACGGTACTTGTCGCAATATTGAATCTTTCGGTTATGGCATTGACTCTAAGCATGGGACTCGGCGCTATGAATATCGGCGGGCAATTCCCTATCGAATTTAGCATTAGCCTGCAGAATGTGCTGGTATTTTTCGCTACGCTTCTGCCTATGGCTGCGCTCTTTTCCGCTGTATTTCTATTGATTTCGGCATTTGCAAGAAATTACAAAGAAGCCCAGAGCTTCCTGACACCGGTTTTCCTCATAGCGTATTTCCCGGCTATGATTACTATGCTCCCTGGATTCGAGCCATCTATCGCATCATCTTTTATACCGGTTTTGAATGTTGCTTTATTGTTTAAGAAGATGCTGGTAAGCTCGATTCCGGTTACCGAGGTTCTTATCACCATATTCTCTACAACAGCGTATGCGATTGCTGCTATATGGTTCACTACCAGGCTCCTTCTTAGAGAGGATATCCTGTTATCGGATGAAAAAATGTCATTTTTCAATTTCATCTTCTCGAAAAAAAGCAATATCAAACTTAAAAAGGATGAAATAAGTTTCGGCCACGCTCTGCTTTTATTCTCTATTACTCTAATACTTATGTTTTTCATAGGCAGCAAAATGCAGAGCAAAGATATGCTGACTGGATTAATCTATACCGAACTTTTTCTTGTGCTTGCGCCTGTTTTGCTTTTCAAGCGGATTATGAAATTTGATTTTTCGAAGGCTTTTCGAGTTTTCACGCCTTCTTTTGCCCAGATAATTATAACAATACTTACTGCAGTCGCTGGATTTATTTTCATACAGCAATTATCGATATATTTAGGCTATTTTATCGATGTTCCGATTGAATACGCCCGTGCTATGGAACGGCTTTTCGAAGATTTGGCTACTGTCGGCCCGGTTCTCGGGCTTCTTGTTTTGGCTTTGCTGCCGGCAGTTTGCGAAGAAATAATGTTCCGCGGATTTATATTAAGAGGGGCAACAAGGACATTTGGAATAACTGCTGGTGTCATTATCACCGGAGTACTTTTCGGGCTATTCCACCTCGACCCCTACCGACTGTTTGGAACTGTTATGCTGGGTATCTTCATCGGAGCCATAACGATACGTGGTGGGATATTTATCGCCATGTTGGCTCATTTTGTGAATAATACTTCGGCATATCTCTGGGCCAGTAATAATCGAGTCCAACAGATTATTCCGCCCGGCCCGAATGGCGAATTCCCGCTCTGGATTTTCATTTCGGCAATAGTATTTTTCGCTGCCGGCCTTTATGCGCTTCTGAAGCTAAAGCCCATTAAAGGCGAAATCGATTCTTAAATTTGATCTATTCCTTAAATTGATAAAATTCTCCAATAAATCTCTAAAAACAAATAATTATTGATTTTATTTGGCTAAATCGATAGATTATTGAAATGAAAAATAGATGTTAGAATTCTGGAAAGCAGGTTTCTATGAAGAATTTATACATATTTTTGATAATGATTTCAATACTGGGTCCAGCATTATTTGCCCAAAGCGAAAGCGATTTCGATTCGACAGAAGTAGTCGAATTTACCAGGCATTTTCCAGACAGCCTTCAGCAACCGCTTTATGAATCATTGGCGGATGCGGTAGGAAATTGGCAAAGCCTCGCGGCTCCACTTAGCAGCCTTCCCGATTCGATGAAGATGGATGCTATCTGGCTAATTAATACTATGGATCATCTCGACCATCTTCTGATGGATTCTCTCACATTCAAAGAACATGTCCTGATGAGCTATGAGATCCGTGATATCGCCAAATATCCAATACCTGATTCACTATTTAGGCCATATATTTTAGCATATAGAATAGATGCGGAACCGATTACGCCCTGGCGAGGCAAGCTTTTCGATTATTTCTGGCCACTTGTCGAAGAAGCCCAAAGCCCGCGGGAAATTGCGAAGATAATCAACCTATGGGTAGCAGATAGCATATCCAAAGGCGAACATAATATATTTGGCGGTATTCAGGCACCGGATATGACATTGTCTCGGCGTAAAGGCACAAATCGCGAGATTGCTCTTTTCACTACTGCGGCTCTTAAGGCTCTTGGAATACCTTCGCGCTCGGTTATTATGAGAGCACAAGGGCAAAGGCCCGGAGGAAAAAGATGGGTCGAATTCCTCGACTCGGGAGAATGGATTCCGCTCTACTACAATAACCCAGAAAAACTTGCGGATAAAGCATTTATCGAGGAAGATTTTCCCCAAAATGCCACCAATATTGTGGCAAGAAGTGCATTCCAATACAATAATATTACAGAAGACTACACAGATATCGGATATATTAGAGCAGAATTTTTTATCGATGATATCCCTGCGCCGGAATTTAGCGATTTTTCTTTGCAGGTCGTAAATTTCGGAGCACTGACTCCACTCGATTTTTTAGATACTAAATCAGATTCGAATGGGATATGCATGATATCTGTCGGTGATGGCCAATATTATATCACAGCAGGAACTCGTGATACAAAGGGAAATCCCAGCATACAATTATTACCTGTCGAGGTAATGGCTGATGAAACTACTTTTGTCAAAATAGATGTAACTCCACCAGTCATTACAGATATGGCCGAATTCGAAGATGGCAAATGGGGCGATGTCCAGCTACCGAGAAAAAATGGCAAGCTTCGAACCGTACCATTCAAAGATGATAAGCCTACTATTTTATACATATATAACCACAATGGGGAGCCATCGATCAGGATGCTTGAAATACTCGAAGACAATAAAGAAAGGCTGAAAGAGGATGCCGTTTTGTTTGCAATCTCTGTCGATGATATTCCCAATTCTGGAAATCTAAAGGCATCTTTTGCCATGATGTACGATATTAAATGCAGCCTCTACGATGCTCTAGGATATGACTCTTGCCAGAATCTCAAAGACGAGCTTCCGATGGTACTATTCTTCCCCGAAAATTCAGAATCTCGATTCGAAATACTCAGCAAAGGCTATGACCTGAATTTTATGACAAAAATCGATGCAAGACTCAAGAAATAAATACAATATGAAGGATGATTTAGGATGTATAATTTCATCAATAATAAATTGGAAGGTATTATGAGACATTTTACACTTATTCTGATTTCCCTACTATTTGTGCTTTCAAGCTGTGCTTCACCGGCAAGGAAAATGGAAAAGGCACGTGAACTTATGAATGAAAAGCAATTTAACAAAGCTCTCGAAAAAATAGATTCTTATTTAGAAGATAACCAAAAAGACCCGGAAGCCCATGTTCTTCGCGCCAAGATCAATATTGCATTGCAGGACTATGAAAATGCCAGAATCGACTGCGAAAGAGCTTTGACAATCGATGAAAATCATGCCGATGCTTTGGCGTGGTTTGGGCTTGCAATGTGGAAATTAGGCGATCCAACAACCGGATTTTTGACATTACAAAAATCACTTCAGTTAAAACCAGATAATCATGAAGCGCTCGTCTTAAGAGGAATGATGAATCTTCAGATGAATAGCCTGAAAAAGGCTGCAGACGACTTTAATAGGGCAATCGAAGTTAATCCGAATTATATGGATGCATATCTTTCGAGGGCAAGCCTTCATAATATGGCCGGAGATTATCAAAAAGCTTTAGCAGATATCGATGTTGTTTTGAAAAATCAGCCGGAAAATATCGAAGCGCTCGAGATGAGACATGCACTTTATGCACTAAATGGAGAATTCCCAAAAGCGATAGAGGATATTGATAAATTAATCAATTTGCAGGGCGAAAAGCCGAAATATCTGATAAACCGAGGGCGATATGAATATCATAGAGGCAATTTCGAGAAGGCTCTCGAGCAACATAATGAGGCGATTTCGATGGATAATGATAATGCATCTGCATATCTAAGCCGCGGTTCCATATACCGAGAAAGCGGCAAACTCGATAAGGCAATACAAGATTACAATGTCGTTATCGATAAAGACAAGGCGAATGCCGATGCCTATTTCTATCGCGCTATGGCACATTTCCAAAAAGGCGATATCGAAAAAGCGACTGAAAGCGCCAGAAAGGCTGTCAATCTTCGTAATGACGATCCTGTTTTTTGGGGATTTGCTGCCGTTGTCAATCTTTATCGTGGAAGAGTCGATGATGCTTTATTGATGTTCAAAAATGCAGTTACTTTCGATCCAAATGAAAAAAAGCGAATCACAGAAGGAAAACATATCAAAAACTGGATAAAAGAAAACCCAGATAAGGCGGTCGAATTTGTCGAAGAAATAAATGAGATAATAAAGCCATATGAAATGGATATCCAGTAAAAAAGGAGCTATAATGAAAAAAATCCTAATACTCGCGCTTTTTAGTTGTATTATTCTGGCACAACCCGCCGAAGAAAAACCTGTGCCGATGCCACAGGATATAATGTTAGAAGAGGAAATACCATTAGAATTTACCAGGACAGATTGCTTCGAGGAAATCAAGATCAATGGTAGCTGTATAATCACCCTTGTGCAGGGGGAAAAATGCGGATTTCAAACCGAAGAAGAAGCTCTGACAATCGAAGTAAATAGGAATATAGTATCTATTGAGACCGCTCCAGAGTATCATGGTAGAAGAGCTCTGAAGGCATTTTTGTTTCTTACTAATCTAAAGGAAATAAGAATCGATGGCTCGGCTCATCTTCATAATACTAAAAAGCTCGAACTTGCCGATCTCGGCCTGGAAGTCAATGGCTCCGGCGAAATCAGGTTAGTAGGAATTGCAGAAAATGTAAATATCGAAGTAAATGGCTCTGGTGATGTTTTCCTGGAAGACCTTCCAGCTCGAACATATGACATAGAACTAAATGGTTCTGGCAATTGTTCCGTGAATGTAACCAAAACTTTAGAAGCCGAACTAAATGGTTCTGGTAATATATATTATAAAGGAAATCCCGAAAATATCGACCAGCAAATTAATGGCTCTGGCAATATCGGAAAAATAGAGCCGATACCCAAATAATATTAACTTACTTTGTTAATGCAGATGCAGTGTTATAATTTACGCAAAGTAAACAATCTTGTACTTAGTTCTCTTCATCATCTTCATGAATCATATAACGCTGAGTTTCGCCTAAGTTAATTCTGGCCCTGAATCTAAAATATTGTGCGGCTCCACAAGCAAATATAAAGATGGATATTGGAATAAGAGCATAGCCAACATACTGCAATGTCTCCCATTCGTGCAGGATCCCGATAAGCGTAATCGCTGATACTGCAACCACAATGGCGGTTCTGAGATATGCTAGAAAAGTTCGTGAATTGGCTAATTTGGTTCTATCCAATGCTAATAAATCGCGAAGTGTCAGTTCTTCAAATTTTGTTTTATCATAACGATTCAACTTTTTCTCCTATCTTTTATAATGGCCAGAAAATGGGTATCATAAGGCTTGCGATTATCCACAAAATGATATTCAGTGGCAAGCCGACTTTGAGAAAATCAGTAAATCGATAATTTCCCGGGCCATATATTAAAGTATTTGTTTGATAACCTACTGGTGTCATAAAGCTAAGTGATGCTGCAAATGTAATCGCCAGGAGAAATGCCCTGGGATTAACATTCGTATTATTGGCTGTACTTATTGCTATCGGAGCCAGGATCGTCGCTGTGGCTTGATTGGAAATGATATTTGTCAGAACCATGGACAGAAGAAAAATTCCAGCTAAGATAGCATGTGGGCCTAAGTTCTCTAAATTTGATACCATTAAATCAGAGATAAGATTAGCGGCTCCTGTCTTTTCCATAGCAATGCCCAGAGGGATAACGCCAGCTAGCAAGAATATCACCTTCCAGTTGATAGAACTTAGAGCGTCATCGCTATTTAGGCAACCTGTAAGAACAAGCAATATGCCTCCTGATATAGCAGCCACAACAATAGGCAAAATTCCGAAAGCTACACTAAGCACTATGGCAGCTAATATCCCAAGTGCAAGTGGTAGCTTTTTCTTTCGATATTTTTTCAATCCGATTTCAGAAACCATAACAAGGGAATTATCACTCTTGAGATTTTCTATTCTATTCGAATTGATATACAACAATAAAGAATCTCCACCACGAAGGCTAATTTCATTTAGATTTTCCTGTTTTAGTTCGCCTCGGCTTCGTAGTGCAAGCACAATTGCCCCATATTTCTCCATAAAATCGACATCTTCAATCGTCCTGGATTCGATTGGCGAGTCTGGAGCTATCACAATCTCGACGACTGAAAAATCGCCTTCTTCAAGTTCGATTTCATTTATCTTGCGGCCAGGCCTTATCTTTAGTCCCTCTCTCAGAATGAGTTTGCCAATATCTTTTGCACCTCCACGAATTCGTAAAATATCGCCTTCATGAATATGCCAATCCTTTTTGTTTACGCTCTTTTCCTCCTGTTCTGGAAATACATCGAGTATATCTAGGTCGAGATTTCCTATCAGGCAAGTTTCATCGAGTGGCTCGCCGATGCCTTCGAAATCTTCCTCGATCTCGAGTTCTGTAATATATTCGTGCATCGAGAAATCTTCGGTAAGGCCCTCGCCTTTTCGTCTATTGGGCACAAGCTTCAGTCCTACCGTGAAAAGATAAATAAAACCGACTGCCAATAGAATAATTCCAAGTGGAGCAAATTCGAACATGCTGAAACCTGCGAGGCCATTGCTTTTGGCAATCGAGCTGACAAGCACATTTGTCGATGTGCCTATCAATGTACAAACACCCCCGAACATAGAAGCAAATGATAAGGGTATAAGCAGCTTGGAGGGACTGGTATCTAAATCCTTTGAGACTCCTATGATAACCGGTATAAATATAGCAACAGCAGCAGTATTATTGATAAAAGCAGATATCACGGCGACAATTAGCATTATGGCAAATATTCCAAATGCCTTCTTTGCTTTGCCGAATGCTGAGAAAAATCTCGATATATAGTCAAGGCCGCCAGTTCGCCTTATCCCCTGGCTTATCACAAACATCGAAGCAATAGTAATAGTTGCGCTATTGCCAAAACCGGATAAACCCTCACGCGGTGATAGAATTCCAGAAATCATCAGAATTGACATTATTACAAGTGCCGCAAGTCCAAATGAAATCCTTCGCCATGCAAAAAGAAAAGGCGCAATTATTAGGAGCAAGAAAACAATTATAAGATCAAAGTCCATAGTGGCCTAGTTTTTCTTTGCAACTTGATATTATGCATTACTTTACCTAAATATAATATAACTTGCTAACATAACAGTTACTTATGAAAAAGAATATAAGATTTATTCATGAATAAATCAATAGCTTTTTCACTGCACAAAAAACCGGAGGACTATCTAAGAAAACCGCAATAAATTTAGCAAATAATACCCCAAAGCCTTCATAAGGCCTAAAAAAGTAGAAATCCAAATTAATGCTTTGCTTTGCGAATGTCTTCTTTTATATTAAAAACGCATTTGAGAAATATTTCACACCTATGGAGGAATAATGAAACTTATTGAAGATATTCAAAACCGCGCCAAAAAGCTCGGCCGGACAGTCGTATTGCCAGAAGGCGACGACCCAAGAACGCTTCATGCTGCTCAGAAGATAATCGAAAAAGGAATAGGTAAAGCCATTGTCCTCGGTAAGGTCGATGAGATTAAGAAGTTGGCAGAAAAAGAAGGGGCAAATATCGATGAAGTCGAGCTTATCGACCCTTCTAAATCAGACAAGCTGGATGAATTTGCGAATGAATACTATGAACTTAGAAAACACAAGGGCATGACAGAAGACAAAGCCAAAGAAGAAATTCAGGATGTGCTATTTTTCGCTGCGATGCTTCTTCGTAAGGACATGGCACATGCCGCTGTTGCCGGCGCTAAGAATACTACTGGCAATGTCCTTCGCGCTGCTCTTCGAATTGTCGGTGTTCAGGAAGGCCAGGATACTGTCTCCAGTTGCTTTTTTATGGTATTGCCGGAATTTATGGATGAGAAAGACAAATTATTTGTCTTTGGCGACTGCGCCGTTGTACCGCAACCTAATGCCGAGCAGCTTGCCGATATCGCGATTTCCAGCGCAAAGACTGCCAAAAATGTTCTTAGCATAGACCCGATAATTGCGATGCTATCTTTCTCCACAAAAGGCTCTGCCCAGCATGATGACCCGGAAAAGGTCATCGAGGCTACCGAGATTATCCAGAAGAAGGCTCCAGAACTAAAGGTCGATGGCGAATTGCAGCTCGATGCAGCCATTATCCCAAAGGTCGGCAAGAAAAAGGCACCGGATTCAAAGGTCGCCGGCAAAGCAAATACTCTGATTTTCCCGGACCTGGAAGCCGGAAATATCGGATATAAACTCGTTCAGCGCATGGCAAAAGCAGAAGCTGTCGGCCCGGTGATACAGGGACTCAAAAAGCCATATAATGACCTCTCGCGCGGCTGTTCGATTGAAGATATTGTGAATGTAGCAGCAATTGCATTGCTAAATAGCGTCTGATTTAAGTAAAATAGAAATTGTATTATAAAAAAAGAGCGCAATAATGAAAAATGCGCTCTTTTATTTTTTGAAATATGCAAAATTTCTATTTATTCATAGCGAAGTGAAAGGCCGACTGGTTTCATCTCATTTGCACTACCATCGGTATCGAATTCTGTCCAATTTGTGCCGGACATATCATCGATTCTGACGATACGATAATTATTCTTATCCGTAATATATATTCTACCGCTTTCATCGACTTCAATGCTTGTTGGGGCATCGAAATTACCTTCGCCTTCACCGGGTGTGCCATAAGCTATCCAACCGCTGCCGGTGATATCGTCAACTCTGACGATTCTGTCATTTCTGACATCTGTGATATAGATTTTGCCATCCGGGCCATAGCATACATCGGTCGGTTTGCTAAATTGTAGCTCGCCGGTTCCAGCTTCGCCGAGTGTGTCCCATGTACGAAAAGACATATCGCCCATAAGGATGATTCTATTATTATTGACATCGGCAATCAGGAAATCGCCTTCATCTGTTACATCGATACCTTTAGGCACATTGAATTGGCCGACATTTGAACCATTAACCCCAACGGTTTCCAATCCTGTGCCCTCCATATCTTCAATTCTAACGATCCTGTCATTATTGGTATCGGGTATATAGATCAAATCATCGTGAACAATAAGATCCTGTGGATTGTTAAAAATGCCTGATTCGCCATAAGATACAAAACCAGCACCGGTCATATTATCGATTCTTACAATTCTGCCATTAAAAGAGTCGGCGATATAAATATATCCATCATCCGATGCATAAATACCATACGGCCATCTGAATTGATTGACACCTTCGCCCTCTTCGCCAAAAAACGTCAGGCCTGCTCCGGCCATATCATTGATTTTGCCAATTCTATTATTTACCCAATCGCTGAAATAGATAACAGGGTCAGCCGGTACAATGACTGTATCTATCACTTCAAAAGAAAAGGAGACATAACCGACAGGGTTTTCATAACCTATATGAACCGTATCTGCATCCGGAATAACTTCATATCCTTCTTTGCTGGCTGAGACGATATAGTCACCAGTATCGGCTTCGGCAATATCTATTGTAATGCTGTCGCCGGTAATCGTTTCTGGAGTCTGGCCGATAAGGCCGTATTCCGCATCGAATTCGATATATGAATCATCGAGCCAGCCGGTTATAATCAGCTTATACTCTTCTGTTACATCATTGTCGTCATTATTATTGTCATCGTCATCGTTGCCATCGCAGGCTATAGGGACTATCATTAGTCCTGCAATAATAAGAAGTAAGAATAATTTTTTCATTCTTAGCCGTCCTTTCTTTTTTCAGTTATAATTAAAATATGGCTAAGTTATGACTTCGGCAAGGTTTTTAAGGCAAAGTTCAAAAGCTACAACCTGACTCTTTCGACTGCTTTTTTCCATCCACTATATAGTTTTTCTGCGTTTTTAGAAGGCATTTTGGCATCGAAAACCGAATCGATATCTTTGATGTGGGCAATTTCGCTTTGTTTTTTATAGATACCAGCTCCCAAACCAGCCAGAAATGCAGCACCGAGAGCCGAACTTTCCAGATAAGCTGGCCTTTCGATCCTATTTTGCAAAATATCGGCTTGAAATTGCATCAAAAAGTCATTTGCGCTCGCTCCGCCATCGACACGGAGAATATTCAAAGATAGCCCCGAATTTTCCTGCATTGCAGCGAAAACATCACGGCTTTGATAAGCAATCGATTCCAGCGCTGCCCGAACTATATGATTGCGATTCGAGCCTCTTGAAAGCCCGCATATCATGCCCTGCGCCTGCATATCCCAATATGGCGCGCTCAAACCGACAAAAGCCGGGACAAAATAAACTCCGCCATTGTCTTTGGCCTGTTTTGCATAATAGTCGGTATCTGCGGCATCGAAGACTATCCTGAGCTGGTCGCGAAGCCATTGAATCGCTGCACCTGCGATAAATACGCTCCCTTCCAATGCATAAGTAATCTCATCGCCTAATTTCCATGCAATAGTCGTCAGAAGCCCGCTATCTTTGCCATCGGGATTTTGGGATATCGTATTACATTCTTCGCCAGTATTCAATAGCAAAAAGCATCCTGTTCCATAGGTATTTTTCGCATCGCCTTTCTCGAAACATGCCTGGCCAAATAGCGCAGCCTGCTGGTCGCCGGCTATTCCGGTTATTGGTATTCTTCGGCCGAGAAGCCTTTTATCGCTTTTACCAAATTCGCCGGCGCTCTTTTTGACTTTTGGCAAAATTGATTTGGGAATTTCCAGATAATCGAGAATATGTTCGTCCCATTGACCGGTTTTGATATTAAAAAGCATCGTTCGAGAGGCATTGGAATAGTCCGTTGCATGGACTTTGCCGCCGGTAAGTTTGTAGAGAAGCCAACTATCGACTGTGCCGAAAGCAATTTCACCATTTTCTGCCCTTCCCCTGAGATCCGGAATATTCTGTAGCAACCAGACAATTTTAGTCGCCGAGAAATAGGCATCTATCAATAGCCCGGTATTTTCGCGGATATAGCTTCGAAAATCATCGTCTTTTTTCAGGCTTTCGCAGATATTTGCGCTTCTTCGGCATTGCCAAACAATTGCTTTCGAAACTGGCTTGCCAGTCTTCTTATCCCATAGAATAGTCGTCTCGCGTTGATTGGATATTCCGATTGCGGCAATTTCTGATGATGCGATATCGGTTTTGGCAAAAAGCTCGCGAATCACGCCAAACTGCGAGCCCCAGATTTCCATAGGGTCATGTTCTACCCAGCCCGGCTTTGGATAATATTGCATAAATTCCTTCTGTGCAAAATCCAATGCCTTGCCATCAAAATCGAACAATACGGCTCTTGAGCTTGTCGTGCCCTGATCGAGTGAAAGAATATATTTCATGTTTTACTCCTTGGATTTGCTATAAATTAAATAAAAACGAATAATTTGTCAAAAGATAGATAAATGAACCGTATCAGTACAAAATTTAGTTTTGAACCCTTTTGGTTTAATATATTGCCAATTTCGGAACTTTTGCTATATTTCTGATATGAATGATAGATATATCATAGTAATTGGCGATATCATCCGCTCTAGGGCTATCGAAAACCGGGCGGTTTTCCAAAAGAAGCTGGCTAAATTAATCGGCTCTATCGGTAATAGCAGCATCATAACGCCTTATAATATTATTTTCGGAGATGAGATTCAGGCGATATACAATGGCCCTGTCGGGCTTTTCGAGGATATCATCACCATCAGAGAAGGAATCTATCCAGAGCGAATGCGGCTTATTATTTCCATCGGCGAAATTACTACCCGGCTAAACCGGCTAAATACAGCAGATGTCGATGGCCCGGCTTTCTACCAGGCGCGCAATGCTATGCAGGATTTGAAAAAATCGAATTCTACGATAGCCTTCACCTCTCAGGATAATTTCCAATTGATCGATTATTCGCTAAAGCTGGCATTTCACTCCATGGACAAATGGCAACATAACCGCCTTTTGATTCTGAAGATGCTAATGAACGGAATAGACAAAACCGAAATCGCCAGCAAACTGGGAATAAGCCTTCGTTCGATCTACAAAAATATCCACGAAGGCGCGCTCGATAAGATCATGACGATATTTACAGAAATCGAAAATCAGATGGAAATAATTACCTTATCTGAAAACTCATAGATAATTTCTCTTTTAAAGTCAAATATATAATAGACATAATACATAAAA
>JBKHBT010000114.1:0-9105 GCA_046542255.1 Candidatus Zixiibacteriota bacterium
AGGAAGAAATACGCCGCCGTGAGTATAATTCGAGAATAAATCGTGTGGTTAATTACATATATAATAATCTCCATGACGAAGACCTTAGCCATGAGCATCTTGCAGATATAGCTTTTTTCAGCCGATATCATTTCCATCGAATATTCAAGGCGATGATGGGCGAAACTTTGGGCGCATTTATCAAAAGATTAAGGCTTGAGAAATCCACAGCTTTTCTCAGCCATAATCCCAAAATGACGATAACAGAGATTGCTCTGGAATGCGGATTTTCAAGCTCATCGGCCTATGCCCGGGCTTTCAAAGAACGATTTGGGATGAGTGCTTCAGATTTCAGGAAGGCATATTATCTATCGTATAGCCCAAAACGCAAATTAGATAGCAAAGAATGCAAACTTGTTAGCAAATTTCGTGAACGCTTCAGCAATGCCTGGCAAGCGCCGGCTGCCTCCATGTATTATATTGAGAACGTTGACAAAAACGACTCAAGGAGGTTAGTCATGGAAATGAAGAAAGTAGAAGTTCGCGAAATGCCCGAGATGAATGTGGCCTATGTCCGTCATATCGGCCCGTACAATGAGATCGAAGATGCATGGGGTAGAATCTGTCAATGGGCAGGGCCAAGAGGCCTTCTGGGAAATCCCGATCAAAAATTTCTGGGGATTTACTATGATAATCCAGAGGTGACCGAGCCGGATAAGCTTCGCTCAGATGCCTGCATCACAGTGCCCGAAGGCACCAGGGTCGATGGCGACATCGGCACTCAGAAGGTACCAGCCGGTAAATATGCATGTGCCCTCTTCGAAATCGCACCAGATGAATTCGGCGCAGCATGGGAAAAATTCATGAATGAATGGCTCCCGGAAAGCGGCTATCAACCAGATGACCGCCTCTGCTATGAATTATATCATAACAATGCCGCCGAACATCCCGAAGGGCATTTCATTCTCGAGCTTTGCCAGCCGGTGAAACCGCTATAAATAAGTTTCGCAGTGAGGGCGCTTTCGAGGCGCCCTTTTTGTTTGATCTTATTTTTAATATCTATTTGCATTTGGAGTTATCTTTTATTATAATATTTATTAAGGAGGAGATATGTCAAATTTTATAATCTCTGACCCTGATATTATGATGGGTAAACCAGTTATCAAGGGTACAAGAATTACAGTTGAATTGATACTTCAGAAGCTTGCAGCAAAACAATCTTTCGAGGATATATTAGCTGATTATCCATCTCTTACCCTAGATGAATTATATGCTGCATGCGATTTCGCATCTCGCATTATGAAGGCTGATGCGATATATCCACATGAGGCTTCTAAAATGCTTATTGTGGCTCAAGGTATAATTTATTTATAGAATACTCCTATTCGCTATAATATGATAAAATCAAAAATTTCCGAAATTGACAAACCATGCAAGACAAAACCTATCAACTATTCACAATCGGGACAATTGAAAAGACCGGCAAAGATGCCAGACTTCGAATCCATGCGAACTACCGGGATGGCCTCGATGGGCTGGAAGATTTCAGCCATATCAAAGTGTTCTGGTGGTTCGACCGAAATGATGTCCAAAAGACTAAGGATGGCCGTCCATTTCGTGGAAGGCTAAAGGCTCATCCTCCGATGGCGCATGGCAAAGAAGTCGGCATTTTTGCATCGAGGTCGCCACATAGGCCAAATCTTATCGGAATCACAACATGCAAAATAGAGAATATCGACATAGAAGAAGGTATTATCGATATCGATTTTACACAGGCATTCGAAAAGTCGCCGATCATAGATATCAAGCCTTATATTCCCAAAATCGACAAGGTAGAGGATGCTACAATTCCAGATTGGCTCAAATAGATTAGCCCGATGGTGTTTATAAACATCTTGACAAATATGAACCTCATCTTAAATTTAATTTGCAATTGCTCATATTTGGCATAAAGTCTTTGCTTCTTAGGATTTAGCCAATGAGCAGCAATTTGAAAAATATTGAGGTATTGATATGAGAAATAATAAGATGAGTCTCATTCTGATTCTATCGATTACTGCATCGATAGTATTTCCAAGATGTGGCATTACATTTGTCGATGGAATAAATTTCTATAATGGCCCTGGCGAAGCTTTTCAAATAAGGGATAACTTCACCAAATTCAAGTTTTTTGAAATACTTGATGTCGAAAGCGATTGGGTATATGCTCGTGCAAATGGTAATCTCGGATATTTTCATATCGACCAGGTTCGTGAGGTTAAATCAGAGAGAAAGATGATAGGGCAGTATTCTAATGTTGTACTTCTTATGGCGCCGACATGGGAAAGCGATACGATAACGGTCGTAAATGAACCCATCGAAGTCGATTATGTCTGGACAGAGAATGATTTTGCATTCATACAGATCAATGGTTCCGGTGTTTGGGTGTATGAAACGGCTATCGAGGACCTTCCGGAAAACCCGATTCCTAAGCCAGGAAATGATATTCAATTCGAGAATAATTGGCGCGATGAAAGCGTTACCGAACCAGATATGCCCATTCTAAATTCTGATAATGATATGGTTTCTCAAAAAGGCAAATATAATAAGCCGACTTATATCAACAGGGGCCAAAGTGGACAGTATCAAAATTCTAATAGTATCTACGGAAATTCAAGTTTACGAATTCCTCGAAGAGACGATAGGTGGAAAAAAAGACAATTATGGTTAGGTTTTGGGTTTTCAGGCATCGATTTGGACAAAGTCGATATTCCCATATACCGGGCAAGTGGTTTATTGTATCGAAATATGTCTGAAGAATACAGTATCGATAAAGACAAGGTAAACTATCTCATACCATTATCTATAAGAGGATATTATCTAATTGAAGAACTGAATGTATTTTTTGATTTTGGAGGATGTTTTTCATTTCATCCAACAGAAGAAATCTATATTTATTCTTTGGAAGGCGGCTCCGGCCTCGCTCTTGAACTGAATGACGATATTATTCTCGATACCAGAGTCTGCCTTGGGTATTCTTATTTTCAGAGAGTTTTCAAGGAAAAAGCCGATACAAAATATATGCTTGAAAAGGAGTTTCCTCATTTGGCGATTGAATTGGGACTTTCCACAAAAATAATCTTGCCTTTGCGCGCAGCAATTGGCCTTCGTTATACTGAGGATTTTAATGATAATGAGGTCGAATTCGATGGAAAAAATGATGAGCAATTTCATTTTTATGATGATGATTATGATATTTCTATGAATTTTCGAGGGCCGTATATCAAATTAGAAATGGGTATTCTGCCTTGAATTATTTGGCATAGATGATTTTCTCGAAGCTATTTACTCCGCCCTTTTGTTTTATGAAATATATTCCGGATGATAAATTAGCTGATGGCCTCCAGCGCAAAAGCCGATAGCCATTATCACGATTGTTCTCTTCTCGATAAACCGATTTACCCTCGATATCGAAAATCTCGATAGTAGTATTAGGATTTAACTTGATATAACAAGCACTATTGAATGGATTAGGATAAGCTATGATATCGGTATTATTCGGTTTTGGAGTTTTGTTCTCATGGATGGCAAGGCCGAAGAATTCATATGGAAATGGCCTTAGATTGAATTTCATATCCTCTGGCACATAAGCCAGCGATGAAAGCCAGAAAAATGGAAGGCTTTTGGCTTCGACATAATAAATAAGATTATCCAGCTCAAACTCTGGCGACCGTGGTATTTTGATATAATGATATTGCTCATCGAATCCGAGGTATCGGCTCATTTCCATGCTCTGGAAAGTCCATGCCGAATCTATGCTATACCAGAGCTTAAGATCATTATTTGAGAAGAACTCAGCACCAACTTCGGCACGAATTTCAAGAGTATCGTCATGCAAAATATGATATGCTGTCGGAATCTGTGGAATTGATATACCATCTCGAAGCCTGAAAAGGACAGTATTGGTTATGCCAAGTATTTTGGAATAGAAAGTGCTAGTATTATCGAATGAATCATAGTCATACATAAGGCCATAAGGCGTATAATAGCAATGATGGTCGAAATTTGCAACTATCTCAAATCGTGAGTTTTCTGGATTTAATGATGCAAAAGTACTGGTAGCGCAGTCGATTGGTTCGAATTCATCCTGAGCGCCAACAATCATCATAGTAAAACCACTGAAATAGTCGGCATAATTGATAGGCGAGATATATCTTTGTAGATAAACTACATTGGAATCATCAGAAGAGATCCCGGTCTCTTCCAGCACATTTATCATCCAGCCGGAATCCTCTGCGCAACATTCGAAATCGGTCTGTGGAATAATCGGCACACATAGCTCGATTCTGGAATCCACTCCCGCAGCTATAAATGCAGCATCCGCACCGCCAGAGAAACCGATAGCGCCTGTCCAGTCATTATCTATCATCGGAAGCGCCTCAATATAGTTCAACCCTCGCATTGTCGCATATGCAAATTGATAGAAATGGTTATTTCTCGGATCAGGATAAGACCATACCAGATTCGGAAGATGATATGCACTGCCGCCATCGGATTCGCCATGTCCCGGAGCAGATATCGCAAGTGCGAAAGATTGAATTCCAGCAGCAAAAGTCATTGCCATCTCCAGCTCGCCATCCATAATAATACCATGATTGACCACAAAGCCCGGGATATCTGTTGAACCAGAAGGATATGCGAAAAATGCCTGAATACGAAGCTCGCCGCTATCTGCACCGAAACTGCTATAGCGTATTTCGCCCACAGAAAGATTCACCATATCACTTCCAAGCATGTCCAAATAAGTTGTATCCGATGTCCATAGAGTCTCTACTTCCATCCAGCCATAGTCGGCAATAGAATCATAATTCCATATATCCATTAAATCCTGAGCAAAGAATATTGCCGGGAGTAATAAAATCAAAAATATTGCTTTATTCATATATCCTTCCTTAAAGCTTTTCAATATATAAAGTTATACATAAAAACGGCAAAAGTCGAGTTTTAATTAAAAATTTTGCATTAATTCTATGAACTATTGTAAACTATTTTATTTTATGTATTTACAATTAATAAAGCAGATACTATATTTTATTAGAAAATAAGAAGAAAGGTAAATATGTATTATTCAAAATTTAATATTATCATTTTGATTGCTGCTTATATTGTCTTGTCCATTTCAAGTTGCGCAAAGGTTAGCGAAAATAGCTATAGCAATGAGGATTTGGGCGTAAAATTTACATTTCCTATTGGCTGGAGCGAGCTATCCGAGCAGGAATGGCAAGACCTTCATCTGGGAGAAGACAAAACGCTGATCACTATCATGGATGAAGATAGGGACGCTTCATTCGCTCTTATCAAAGTACCTGTTGGTGCCATGGCGGAACAACTTAAAAATTTAGAGATGGATATGATACTGAATCAGTTAAATGGCATGGTTGAAAAAATCCATCAAACAGGGCCGCAACGTTTTGATAATTATGAACTAAAAAGAAAAGGTAAAGCTACCTTCAATGAATACCCGATGGCCGAGATAGTCTATCAAGGCCAGAATCCAGGCAAAGATATCAAATGGTTTAGGATTTTGCTTGGCGTGAATCCCAATAATAAAACCACAATGATTATGCTGATTTTTTCGGCACCAATCAATGAATACGAAGAATACATCGATGAATTTGAAATTATCGAAAAGAGCTGGGAATGGAAAGAATAATCAAAATATAAGTCCTATTTTGGATATTGCTTCTGTTGCAAGATATTAATTAAAAATTTCAAGAAAGAACTAAAGAAAATATAGCTAGTTATTGTGTATCCGTCAAGTACTCACGTAGCTATTAAATAGTTGTTGAAATCTGATATATTAAATCGTTAATCAAATCGAAATTATTTCATCTTTTCTTACTTGCTTCATTGGCAGTCGATTACTAATAATTTTATTATCCTGGCCAGTCTATTTCTGAAATTTATTTCATATTCTCGATTATTGTTCTTCCTCATATTTTTATTTCCTAAAGAAAATTTCTCATCTTTCGATATAATCTTAAAGATTGTAAAGAAAGAATTTCAGGAGGACAGGTATGAGAAAACTTCTTTTACTAATCATTTTATCCTTTCTGATATTCGCTTCTCCGGTCGAGGTCAAAAGTACTATCGACAATGGCGGTGGACGAATTTCAGATGGTGAGAATGAAAATCAAGCATCTATAGGCCAGCCAATAACTGGCAAGGCAAGCAGCGATGAGTATATCGATGTAGCTGGCTATATTACAGCAACCGCACATATTACTCTTTCCGTTGACGATGATGAACCGATTTATAAAAATCAGAAATTGATTGTTCTGGAAAATAGGCCCAATCCCTTTAATGAAAGGACCAGGATACAGTTTCGTCTGTATGAGAAAATGGATGTCTCGCTAGAGGTGATTAATTTACGTGGCCAAAGGGTTTTCGAATTTAGCCAGAAGCAGATTCCGCCCGGCGCACATAGTGTTCTTTTCGAGGCAGGGAATCTACCCGATGGGATATATCTCTATAAAATAAAAGCAGGCGAGATAGAAATTCAAAAGAAAATGACATTAATTAATTAAACGAAAAGGATATAAGACATGAAAAAAGGAACGATTTTAGGATTAATTATTATGGTAATGGCCATTGCATTGATGGCAGAGGTGCCACATCAAATATCATATCAGGGCAAAATCTATGAAACAACGACCGGCGAAGCAGTATCAGATAGTGAATACAATATAAGATTCAGAATTTATACCGAAGAGACTGGCGGAGAGCCGATCTGGGAAGAGATTCATTATGATGTAGTTGTCACCAATGGCCTTTATCATGTAATGTTAGGCTCGAGTGAACCATTTGGCGAGCATATCGATTTTTCTGAGCAATACTATCTCGAGATATTATTCGATGGCTCTCTTATGGAACCAAGATACCGTTTTGGCTCGAGTCCGTATGCACTCAATATCTCGGGTATGGGCGCAGAGGATGGCGATATCATGAAATACAATGCACTTCTATCGAAATGGGAAACAGTCACCCCTTTCGGCGAAGAGCAAGTAGAACTGTTTTTAGAAAGAAACCCAGTCTCCCTCAATGCATTTACTACAATAGAAGGTATTCCGCTTAATAATTGGGATTATATCTCTGGAATACCAGTGGATATTGCTGATGGCGACAGTTTTTTAACCGAAGAAGCAGTCGAGAATTATATTACAAATGGCCCAATAGACCTACATAATACAGCTACTTTTGATGGTGGCAAGATAAATGACTGGCGATATCTAACTAATGTCCCCGATGGCCTTTCCGATGGCGACCAATGGTCTATATCTACTGAAATAGGTGATGGCACTGCCGATTCTTCCATTGTTCTTGGTGGCAATTGGGGTATTTTCAGAAAGGGAAATAATGGCATA
This sequence comes from Candidatus Zixiibacteriota bacterium, assembly GCA_046542255.1. GTDB lineage: Bacteria > UBP14 > UBA6098 > JBKHBT01 > JBKHBT01 > JBKHBT01. The sequence continues at coordinate 7,383 of JBKHBT010000114.1, forward strand.
GGCAATGGCTGCTCGACACATGTGAACCTTGGACAAATAAGTACGACTGGTAAAGAAGGAGCAGATTACAAACATATCACTGTTTCCGGTGGTTATCATAATATCGCAGAAAATCAGGGTGCAACAATCGCTGGTGGTGGTGAGAACAGAGCCGCGGGAGCAGCAGCTTTTATTGGTGGTGGTTCGGATAATATTGTAGGCGGACATGTCTCTGTGAATGTTGGTGGCTTAGAAAATATCGTGAATGGTGATTATTCGGCAGCTATCGGTGGAGCAAGAAATATTGTTGATGGTAATTTTTCTATGGCATTTGGCCGTGAAGCAGAGAGTATGTCGGACTACTTAGCGCAATTCTATTCACCTGAATATCCAGGGACTCTTCAGGTTGCTGGTATTGTAAAGGCTGACAGCTTTGTAGGCTTGCCAGATTTTATTGTAGATGGAGACCAGACTGGCTTCAATCAGATGAGAGTCGAAGATCAGCCATGGCTCGAAGACCAGATTACATTTGTTGGTGGTGATGGTATTGCACTAAATCAAGGCAATGATACAATCATAGTCGATTACGATGGCCAAATCGGCGATTTTGATTGGGAAATAGAAGACTACCTCGGCGATGGCGAACATGATACAACATTGATTCTTGGTGGCAAATGGGGTATTGCTCGCGTTAGTAATTATGCATTCGGAAATGCATGTTCCACATTTATCAATTTCGGACAAAATAGCGTCACAGGTAGAGATGGGAGCAATCATAAATACATCACTGTTTCTGGTGGAAGACTGAATATTGCAGAAAATACCGGTTCTGTGATTTCCGGTGGTACCGATAATACAGCATCAGGACAATATGGAGCAATTTCTGGTGGATATTCGAATTCTGCATTGGGAGATTTTTCATCTGTTTCCGGTGGTAAAGTTAACACGGTATCGGGTATATGTTCATATATACCAAATGGTTATGCTGTGAACGTAAATGGTAATTTTGCAATGGGTTTTGGAAGACAGGTTACTAATAATTCAGATTATACAGCCAAATTTTTCTCTTCCAGTTATCCTGGCTCTCTCAAGGTCGTGGGCGTAATACATGCCGATAGCTATTCCGGCCTTCCGGCAGACCTTGCCGATGGCGATGATTACCTATCTGAACACGATGTAGAAACATATATCACAAATGGAGCATTAGACCTGCATTCTTCGACAACTATTGGCGGTAATCCCATCAATGACTGGGAAAGCTTGACAAGCATCCCGGTCGATATTGCAGATGGTGATGATGTAGATACAACTATTGCCGAATGGACAGCGATTAAGGGCATTCCTGCTGGTTTCGATGACGGCATCGATGATGTCGATACAGTGATGGCAGAATGGGCTTCAATCAAGGGTACTCCGATCGGACTCGATGATGGTGATGATGTCGATACTACAATCGCTGATTGGGGATATATCAAAAATATACCAGCGGATATCGCCGATGGCGACGATGATACTCAGCTTTCGGAAGCACAGGTCGAGACATATATCACAAATGACGCGATAGATTTAGCAGATGGAAGCACATATAATGGTAGTGCCATAAATGACTTTACAACCCTTGCCAATGTACCAGCAGATTTAGCTGATGGCGATGATGTCGATACTACAATCGCCGAATGGACTTCGCTTAAAAATATACCAGCGGATATCGCCGATGGCGACGATGATACTCAGCTTTCGGAAG
>JBKHBT010000115.1:0-9103 GCA_046542255.1 Candidatus Zixiibacteriota bacterium
TGAATGTGTGGGGTACTTATCTCTACCAATTCCTCGTAGGCGGGCTGTTTTTTGCGATTGCCCTGATAGCGATTGTTAAAAGCGGTGCTGCAGACCTGTCACTTAAACAAGATCGCAAGTGGTTCATGTGGCTTGTAATAGGTTTTATCCTATTGGCCCTGTTTTTCCTTGGATGGACTTTGCTTGCTCTAAGCACATAACGGCAGGGAGGAGGAATAATGTTTCAAAATTTAATGGGAGAATGGTACGATTATCTAATACTGATAATTTATTTTATTGGAATTTTAGGTTTTGGTGCCTATTTTGCAAAATTTACAAAATCGACTGAGGACTTTTTCTTTGGTGGACAGCGTTTCTCATGGTGGCTAATTGCTGCGTCTTTGGTTGCTACTGGAATTGGTTCTTATTCATTCCTCAAATATGCTCAGACTGGCTTTATGGCTGGATTATCTAGCACCATGAGCTATCTGAATGACTGGCTTATTATTCCGCTATTTATGTTTGGCTGGTTGCCGGTTATTTACTTTATGAGGATAAAGTCTGTTCCGGAATTCTTTGAGCGAAGGTTTGATAAGAGAACTCGCCGTATTGCTACAGTATTTGTGCTTCTATATCTTTTAGGGTATATCGGCCTTAATTTCTATCTTATGGGGCTTGCTTTACAGACGCTCCTGGGAATTCATATGTGGGTAGGCATTCTTATTGTTGCGGCGATTTCGGCTGTCTATGTTACCACTGGTGGACAGACGGCCGTTATTTTTACCGATCTTATTCAAGGCCTTTTCCTTTATATTGCAGGTGGTATTCTGCTTTACCTTGCTATAAGCCATGTCGGTGGATTTGGCAATTGGTGGCAGGGAATGGACCTTGCGCACAGGCTACCCTTCCCAGGTTTCAATTCTCCAGCGGAATATTCATATTCTGGAATGTTCTGGGGTGAAGGTATAATTGGCTCGATGGCATTTACCTTCATGAATCAGGGCTTTATTATGAGATACCTCGCTGTCAAGTCTGTTAATGAAGGTAGAAAGACTCTAGTATTTAATACCTTGATTCTCATGCCTCTTTCAGCGATTGTTGTTGGCTCTGTCGGTTGGTTAGCTGTTGCTATGGCGACTACTGGCGAGATCACAACAAATATCAATCCAAAAGAAGTTTTCATGTTTATTGCAAATATCATTGCCAGGCCTGGAATATTCGGATTTGTAGTTGCTGCTCTGACAGCCGCGCTTATGAGCACTATCGACACATTGATTAATGCTGTTGCTGCTATCGGTGTTTTCGATGTTTACAAACCGCTTATAAAGCCTAAAGCCGATGATAAACATTATCTTAAGGCCAGCCGTTTTGTTTCTGTTTTAGCTGTTATTATTGGCCTGGGCCTTGTTCAGGTATTTAGCCAGGCAAGAAGTATTTTGGCAGCGCATTATGCATTTGTGGCAATGATTACGCCGCCTATGTTAATCACAATCCTGCTAGGATTGCTTTGGAAACGCTTTACTCCGAAAGCAGCTTTCTGGTCGATGATTCTCGGTGGTTTTATGATTTTGGTTACCGTTTTCTATCCACAGATTATCATTCCGCTTTCCAATTCTCATGGAGTATCTGATGGAACAGAGACAAGTATCGTCTTTGAGCGATATGACCTTAATGATATGATAACCGGTCCACGTTCTGCATATAACTGGGGAGAAATGTTCGATAAGTCCAAGGGAGAACTTAGCGAATACACTATCGAATATCATCCTATTACGCAGAATACTTTCGGGACATTCATAAAGAAAAAGTTCGATGTCGAAGAGTATTCACAAAAGGCTCCAGTCTATATGTATGACACTTCTTTTGTAGCCAAGAAAGAAGGCAGGACAAGAGTCATGCATCGATATTGTGCAAATCTCGAAGGCCTCGAGCCGCGTGCTGAATACAAATTCAGAGTCGCAAGAGAGATGGACTCGATAGCTTATGTAGAAGATTCCACAGGCGCGATCGACACAATAGAAGTTGCATACACTAAATACTTCGATGCCATCGGCCATTATGGAACAGACGAAGAAAAGTATCCTATCGATGTTCTCGGCGAAGCCGATAAATTGGAAAAAGGCAAAATCAGAGAGCTTGAGTTCGAGACTGGTGGAGACTACAAATACTTCCGCGCAGTATTCGGACTTCTGGCATGTCTTCTTGTTGCGCTCATCATTACGCCACTTACAAAGCCAAGAAAAGATATCGATGGCTATACCCTATCGACTATCTTCAAAGCTAAAGAAATCTTCAAGGGCGGGAAGCCTAATGAAGTCTATGGCGAAGATCTCAAGCGTCTCAAATTGAGAGTTGCTGACAGTGACGAAGAGGTTGTCAGGCTTTCACCGAGCAATATGGAGAAGCTAAAAGCCAGAGTAGGCGACTTGCTTTATGTTGCTGATTCAAGAAAGATACTTGGTGGATTGCGTTCTGTCCATGTCAAGCTTGGCGAACCGCAAGGCGCAAAAGATGATGAAATCATCATGACAAAGGCAGTCATCGAGGAAGGAAACTTCCTGGATAATAAACCTGTCAATGTCGAAAAGATTATGTAAAAGCGATTTACATAATATATTATAAAAGGGTAGGCTTTTGGCCTACCCTTTTTTTTATTGCATGGCAATCTTTTTTCCTGTATTTTCAACTTATAAGGAATTATTTATGCGAAGAATTATGCTTATACTTTTATTGCTGATCTCCTGCTCTGTCTTTGCGGATATGATCATTGGCCCATCTCCGGATACACTTTTGATAGACAGTTATTATGAAATCGATGGTAATCTGATAATAATTGGTGAAGCAGTAGTAATAATTGAAGGGGCTGAGCTTCAACTTTTCGGTTATCTGTGGCAGGAAGGAAATAGCACGATCATAATCAAAGATGATGGTTATCTTCATGTTATGCAAGGTTATGTATCGCAATATCCACATTTTATGTATGATTCATCAAAATTTATTGTCGAGAATTCAACCGTATATGCTAACACTGTTTATCGAAGTTTTTTGAATGACCATTCTTTGTATTTTGCAGAAAATGCTAACTTTGCATTTTGGAATTTCAGAGAATGCTATGGTAAAAGCCGTTTAATTATACATCATTCAAATATGATCGGCGATGTTTTGATTCGAGATTCTTCATATGTCGAATTTGTAGATTGTGATACGATTCTTCCATGGTTCTATATTGATTCAGGTGTTGTCTTGGATATTGAATTTCCGAATCATGATAGCGTAGAATCATTTGAGCTTGATTCCTCTCACATGGGGCTATCGGGGGCTGATTGGTCAGCCTGTTTCGATTCTTGCCACACTGTTCTTTGGGGTATTGATCTAGCCAATGAAGGCTATGCAAATATCAGAAATTCTATCATATATCTTGCACTAAGAATCGATGAACCCGATACAGTACATCTGCATGATATAAAAAACAATACATATCATTTGGAAAGAAATATTGAATTTCTCGATGCCCAGATCATCCTGGAGAATACTTATCTGAAATTATGGTGTTTCTATGCATATGATTCTGCTTATATTTTTATTGATAGCTCATTCTGGGGAGAATCTCATGCAAGAGATGGTGCCCAAATATATGCTGTCGATTGTTCGACAAATGGCTTTCCAAGTTCTGTAACTACATACGGATGTGGAAGTAAATATGAGTTTATAAGTGGAAAAATTATGGCATTTGCCAGTAGCTGGAATAATTCAATAAATATATTGAATGGCTGCAATATCAGCCCCATCAGGCCAGGCATCGCACAGATTACAAATATTGCTCACACCGGATCAGAAATGCACTGTATCAACTGTGTCTTCGATACACTGCCCCATGCTTTAGATTCTTCTGTGGTTTTATTTGTGCAACTGGATTCACTGGATACCATTAATATTAGAAGTGAAAGCATTGAAATATATGGTGCTGCATGGATAAATGCCGGGCCTTTATGTGATGATGAGTTTGAATCTTATATTCTAGAATATCGGCACTATGATGATTCAGAATGGAATTTCATCGAAGAAAATCATCTTGAGAGATATGCGAGGCATTCTTATCTGGGAATTTGGGATATAAGTTTACTGAATATCGGCGAATATGAACTAAGACTTATTTTGAATACAATTGAAGACAGACATATAGAAGCAAGAATGGTAGTGAATATTAACTCTGAATATGTCATTGAGTCATATCTTAATGTGCAGAAGCATAAGGCCTATCCAAATCCATTCAGTAAATCTGTTCATATTGAAATCCCAGAGGATGCAGATAGAATAAGTATCTACGATATCAAGGGAAATGTTTTATTTGAAGATAATCAAATAGGTGCAAGACACCTCAAGCAGAATCATCTACTCTGGAGGCCAACTTCGAATATAGAAAAAGGAATATACCTCATTGTTTTCAGGGGCAAGAAAAGCTCTATAAAGAAAATTATAAAATTCTGAAAACGTTTAGATGTTAAAGAGACTATTTGAATGAAGGTTTGATATTATGGATAAAAAACGGGGCGAAACGCCCCGTTTTTCCATTATGTTAAAGAAGGGATTATTCTAATCCTGGCTTTGAAAAGAAAGTATTATTCTTCCTTCTTTTTCCAGTCGAGTGCGCCGGTTGGACAATTCTCGACATAGAGACGAAGCTCTTCTTCGGTGCCTGCGATTGGCTGGTCGAATGCGGTACCCATGATTGTCTCGAATCCGCGATTTTTGAAACCAAAGATCGAGGAATTGATAATCTCGCGCGAAATCTTGATACAGGTTTCGCATTTGATACACTTGCCCGGATCCATAATGATCTTCGGATGACGCGTATCGACTTTGACTTCCTTCTTCCGGCCTTTGAATTTCTCCAAATCGGCTCGATATTTTTCGGAATATTGTCTGAGGGCGCAGTCATCTTTATCGGTGCAGCTACATTCATAGCATCTTTCGCCTTCTTTGGCAATTTCTTCAACTGAGAAAGTACGCGAGACTTCCTTGAAAGTCGTCTTCCGCTCATCGATAGGAATAAGCTCCTGCGGTACTCTATTATATTTTTCTGGATCGCCAACAAATACAAGGTCATCTTTCTTGAGATGATTCCAATGGCCTCTCGACACATGAATCTCATAAGGCTCTTCATATCTTTCGCCTTTGAAATATGAAAGAATACCCATCGCAGCGATTCTTCCGCCTGCGACAGCTTCGACAACGGTAGCTGGGCCAGTAACACAATCACCGGCAGCAAAAACATTATCGCCCATGAAGTTATGAGCTTCTTCTACATCGATATCGCCCCAGCGGTTTCTGTGCGTGCCTTCTGGTGCGACAGTCTTCTGGCCGATAGCGCCGATAACAGTATCCGCTTCAAGCTCGAATTCGCTGCCTTCTATCGGAATTGGCCTTCTTCTGCCAGATGCATCGGGTTCGCCAAGTTCCATTTTAAGGCATGTAAGAATCTTTTTGCCATTTTCTTCACGGCAGGCAATCGGCTGTGTCAGGAATTTAAACTGTACACCTTCTTCTTTGGCCTCGTGGATTTCGATATCTTCTGCCGGCATTTCCTTTTCGGTTCGGCGATATGCGCAGATGACTTCATCAGAGCCTAAGCGAACCGATGTTCTAAGGCAATCCATAGCGGTATTTCCGCCGCCGATTACGATTGTCTTTCCAGGATTTTCGCCTTTCCAGTCATTGTCGGCGAGTTTCTCGAGGAATTGGATTCCGCCGATAGTTAGGACTTCGCCCTCGATGCGCGAAGAACTTGGCTTCCATGAACCGACTGCGATTGCGACAGCATCATAGTCCTTCTTCAGGTCATCGAGCTTGATATCGACGCCAAGTTTTTTATTCATGTGGAATTTTATGCCGCCCATTTTATCGAAATGTGCGATTTCCTTATCGAGAATATCTTTGGGGAGTCGATATTCCGGGATACCGTAGCGAAGCATTCCGCCGGGTTTATCTTTCATATCGAAAATATCCGATGCTACTCCGGCTTTTCTAAGGAAATATGCAACAGCGATTCCACCGGGGCCAGCGCCAACGATTGCAACCTTTTTATCGCCAAGGCCTTCCATAGGTTCCATATAGTTTTCATATTCGAGATCGGCGGCAGTCCGCTTGAAGTCATTGATTGCCACAGGAAGGTCATCGACATTGCGGCGGCAATCTTTTTCGCAGAATCTCGGGCATACTCGGCCGATAGACATCGGAAGCGGAATACGCATCTTGATGATTTCGAGAGCCTTACGGAAATCGCCACTTTTTCCAGCGCGAACATATTCTTCTACTTTGGCATGTGCTGGACAAGCAATTGTACAAGGTGCTTCACAGTCGCCGATATGTTCAGATAAAAGAAGTTCCAGTGCCGTTTTGCGCATGTCTTTTACAGCATCTGAAGATGCTTCGATTTCCATGCCTTCTGCAGCTTTGGCAGAGCAGCTTGGAATATAGCGGCCATTTTTGGCATCCTTGACAACACATACGAAACATGATGTCGTTTTCGAGATTTTCTCATTATAGCATAAAGTTGGGATAACTATTCCAGCTTCAGTTGCTGCCTGAAGAATAGTGCTTCCCTGATCGACAGTAACTTCTTTATTATCAATTTTTAATGTGATTTTACTCATTTGTCACCGCCTCTTGGCACTCTTGAAATTGCATCTTTAGGGCATACCTCGATACAGCTATTGCAACGGGTGCATTTGCTCATGTCGATAACAAAATCATCAGAGATGGCATCGACCGGGCAATTTTTGATACACAATCCGCATTCGATACAAAGCTCCTGGTCGAGATATACATTAACCAGATTATTACATTTGAGCGCTGGACATGATTTTTCTTCAGTATGTTTGAGATATTCATCTTTGAAATACCTAATAGTTGTCAGAACAGGATTTGGTGCGGATTTTCCGAGTCCGCAGAGGGAGCCGTCTATTATTTTTTGGGCAAGGTCAGCCAGCATATCGATATCTTCATTTACGCCTTCGCCCTTTGTAATTCGCTCCAGGGTTTCCAGCATTCTGGTATTACCGACTCGGCAGAATGTGCATTTTCCGCAGCTTTCTCTTGCGGTGAAGTCGAGAAAATACCTTGCGATTTCAACCATACATCTTTCTTTGCCAATTACGATAAGTCCGCCAGAGCCCATAATTGCGCCCAGTGACCTGAGTGAATCATAATCGATTTGTGTATCGAATAAATCGGCAGGGATACATCCGCCGGATGGACCACCGATCTGTACGGCTTTGACGCTGCCTCTTTTGGCTCCAGCAATATCATAAACAATATCGCCGATAGTAACGCCCATAGGAACTTCGGCAAGGCCAGGATTATCTACATCGCCGGCGAGTGCGAAGAGCTTTGTCCCTTTCGAGCCTTCTGTGCCGACCGATGCATAGTTTTCTGCGCCATCACGGAGAATCAGAGGGACATTCGAGAATGTCTCTACATTATTAACTGATGATGGAAGGCCTTTGAATCCTTCATCGGTAGGATATGGCGGGCGGAATCTTGGCATACCACGCTTTCCTTCGAGCGAATGAATCATAGCGGTTTCTTCTCCGCATACGAATGCTCCAGCGCCTTCTTTGACTATGATATCCAGATCGCGTCCATTTATCTTATTTAGGCCTTTTTCTTTAACCTGTTCGATAGCGATATTCAGGTTTTTAACTGCTAGCGGATATTCAGCACGGCAATATATGAAAAGCTGAGTCGAACCGGTTGCATATGCGCCGATTAGCATTCCTTCGATGAGCTGATGTGGCACCGACTCCATAAGCGAACGGTCCATGAATGCGCCCGGGTCGCCTTCGTCTGCATTACATATCAGGACTTTTTCATCGGCATCTTTATTTGCCAGAAACATCCATTTTAGGCCTGTTGGAAATCCACCGCCGCCACGGCCGCGTAATCCAGATGTTTTGACTTCTTCTACTACATCGGAAGCTTTCATTTCGAGAGCTTTTTTCAGGCCTTCGTATCCGCCTTCGGCTTCGTATTCTTCCATGCTGGTCGGGATTACTTTTCCGGCCAATTTTGTAACTCTGATATCTTCTTTGGATGTTCTTTCATCGCGAAGTGTAAGTCTTCCTGCTTCGGAAAGGGCAAGCACATTTTCGACAGTTTTCTTATTGGCTTTAGCATTGCCATAGAAAACCGAGCCGCTATCGGTAACCACTTCGATAAGTGGTTCGGCATAGCAATGGCCGATGCAGCCTACTTCGGCGATTTCGATGTCTTTGACATTCTCACGAAATACTTCTGCGACATCATCAGCGCCGGCAGCTATTCCGCAACTGGCTGTTCCGATTAATATTCTTTTTATCATTTCTCACCTCTTCGGCGATAGTCCTTGAGAACCTTTTTCAGTGATTTCCTATTAAGGTTTCCATAGACCTTATTATTAACTGAAATCACCGGCGCCAGGCTGCAGCAACCGAGACAAGCCACTTCTTCAAGAGAGAAAAGGCCTTCTTCATCGGTTTCGCCTGTGTCTATGCCGAGTTCTTCTTTAATCCAGCCAGTTATCAGGCTCGAGCCTTTGATATGGCATGCTGTGCCATCGCAAACTGCAATCTGAAATTTTCCGGGTTTTATTCTTTTGAATTGAGTGTAGAAGGAAACAACGCCTTCGACTTCGATATCGGATATACCGAAATGTTTAGCGGTATCCTTAATAGCATCGTCAGAAATGAAACCTTCATCCTTCTGGATGGCCTGCAATGCTTTGATAAGGCCGCTTCGGTCGGTTCCGAATTTTTTTAGGGTTTTTACTGTACTCTCCATGTCCCTCCTATGGGTCGAAGATTACGATTATTTATTGTATCTGTCCTTATGAATAATTATCCTAATGGCTCCTTTGAACTTATCAAACCTGTCTTTGTGAAAAAAATTTCAAAGTCTTAACAACTTATAAAATCGCTTGATTTATGTCAACTAAAAACGGGAGATTTACTGGGAAATTTGGAAATAAAATTAGTTTTTTAAGCGATTGATGGTAACTGATTTTTTTGTTATTACAATATTTGAAGCATGGTGTTGAGCTGATTGTTGTTAACTATACAAACGGTACCACAATAAGGTGATATAATTA
>JBKHBT010000116.1:0-9099 GCA_046542255.1 Candidatus Zixiibacteriota bacterium
TCGTCATCATCATCGGAGCAACCGACGAATGAGACGAGAAGAATTGCGATGAGTGCGAAGAGCATAAGACCCTTGAACAACTTCATGCTTCCTCCTTTTTTGTGTTTTGGTTTTCCTTTATGGAATTAGTTGTTTTCATAAATTAGAATGAATAGCTAAGGCCGAGTGAATACGACCTTCCAGTTTTATATCTACTGACTGTCTCATCGCCCTGCGTATATTCACGATATGGATCCAAAAGATTCGAAGCAGAGAATTTGGCTTTGATTTTTTTACTAAGTGGCTGCGAAACAACGAAATCTAATTTTGCAGATTCTTCTTCATATACATCGGGTACGCTAAAGGAACCTACTTCTTCGATTCTTCTTCCCTGAATATTATAGCTCATAGTAGCTTCCGTATAAGTATTTGGATCGGAATATCCCAGCATTGCATTAACAACATAAGGCGACTGTCCCTGAAGCTCCCGTTCTTGAGTTGTTTCTGGCCCTGAACCATCAAGCTCGATTTTCGATTGAATCAAGGTGAAGTTACCTGTTACAGAGAAGGGCGCAAGATATGGGTTTATGAAACCGAGTGCTTTTCTTATTTCAAACTCGAAGCCATAATTCTTTGCGCTTTCTGCATTTCGCCATGAAAGAGTCTTTTCTGTTGCATTGACGATCGAGACCTCGATTGGATTTTGGAAATTCTTATAGAGTACAGCAATAGCAATATTTTCTGCGATTCCGGGATAGAATTCCCATCGAAAGTCATAATTTTGAATAGTAGTTCTTTTGAGCTCGGCATTTCCAATAACAGCATGGCCGCCAATATCCGTAAATTCGAATTCGGAAAGCTCCCTAAAGCTTGGCCTTGAAACGGTTTGCGAGACGCTTGCACGAATATTCATATCATCACTAAGTTTATAGGTAAATGATGCAGCCGGCATGAAATCGAGATTATTGACTCTTCCTTCGACAATTTGCGGATTTGGAAGGAATGGATCGAAGGTTTCGACTATTTGGTCGGAATTTTCGCCGCGAACTCCGCCTACAAATCGTAATTTCTTGAGAAGAGGCATATCAACCATTACATAACCAGCGGTAAGATGCTGACTTGCTTCGTAATTATCTGTCGGCCTTGTATTCTCTTCAAAAGCAAAGCCATTCGCGCTGCCGATATTCTCCTGGGTAAAGATTTCTTCGGGTGAAGCTGTAATATCGACATCGCAGAAACTTTTTGGTATATAACGGAATCTTCGATTTTGAATATCACGGTATTTATAAGAATAGCGCATTCCATATTGGAATTTTGAAGCCTTCTCATTCCAGTTTTTAAAAGGTGTTTCAAAATCGAGTGCAAAGTCCAAATTATGGTCGACCAGGTCACTGAAGAATCTGCTGCCGCTATTGTATTCATCCGCCAATCGCCAATAGTCTTCGTCAATTTGTGCTTCATACATGACTTCGCGGGTGTCCGGCTCTTTTCGTCCTGCGCGTGCATATGTAGCCTGCCAATCGACTTCGGTATTATTAAGAATTTTGGTAGCATGGTCGCCGGAAAGATCGAGTGATATGAGATCTCTTTCAATCCAGCGGAGCCTTGTTACTCGTTCATTTAGATTATGGTCTTGATTGGGCATAATCGCATAATTAAGGACTTCATCTTCGGTATTATGTGTAAAAGTGGTTTTAAGGCTTATTTTATCCGACATTGAGAAGCGATAGCTTGTATTTAATACACCGCCCCAGACAATGTCATTGCTCGATTTATTCAGCCCTTCATAGAAATGTCTTTGCTCGAGGTTTTCATCTGCTCCCGATACGAAAAATGCCCTATCTTCTTCTCGATAGCTGAATTTGTTTTTATATGTCGCACTAAAAATATAGCCAAATGGTTTTTCATTAAGATCGATAGTATTACCCATCGATAGGCTATAGCTTTGATTAATTGGCGCAGTTTTCCCATGTGGTGACCATGTATTGTCGAATGATTCGCCAAATTCTTCCAGCTCTTCAGATGTAAAGCCATTGGTGAATACTCCGCTTTCGACCAATTTCCCACGGCCGAGATTCTCTTTTACAATCTCTGGCATAGCCCGTGTTCCATCATCGAAGCCCAAAAAATCTATTTTGCCGCCATCATATGTTTTGAAATCCTGGAAAGTTGTCTGCTCGTTATATCCGAAAGATGCGCTGAAATCTCCCTGAAAACTCTGCATAAATTCCTTGGTTTGCAAAGATATCGAACCACCGGCGAAATCGCCTGGAAGATTTGGCACAAATGCTTTATGAATAACAGCATTGTCGAGAATATTCGATGGGAAAATATCGAAAGGCACCGATCTTTTGTCCGGCTCCGGGCTTGGTAAAGACGAATTATTAAGCTGTGAATTGGAATATCTTTCTGAAAGTCCGCGCACAAAGACATATTTATCATCTTTGATAGTAAGTCCAGTGATTCTTTTCAAAGCATCCGATGCCTTAGAGTCAGGCGATTTGGATATCTGTTCCGATGAAATGCCGGAAGTGATCGCCTGCGCCCTTTTCTGATTGCTGACCAGCGCAGCTGTAGTGGTATTAACGCGCTTTGCCTTCACTACGATAGCTTCGGTAGTCGAGACATCTGGCTTTAAGCTAATATCCAATTTTGATGTTTCACCACTGGATATTTCAACATCCTCGATAGTATAGGTTTGATAGCCTACATAAGTTACTTTTACCACATAACTGCCGGGTTCGATATTATAAACGATATAATTTCCATCGAGATCCGTGGCGGCACCTTTTTGGGCGCCTTGCAAGATAACATTTGCGGCTATTAATGGCTCTCCTGTATCATTATCGAGGATATTTCCTCTTAAAGATCCTGTTTCGGAGAAAAGTAGCATCGGTAGTAATGCTAAGGTTAATATTAGTTTTTTCATCCTTCTACCTCCTTCTTGATGTCCAAAGATAAAAGGATTTATTAATCGATTATAAAACACAAATTAAATTGCTTAGAAAATCATTAATATGTGATATATTGCTATATGTCTATATTTTGCAGAATTATACACGCAAAAAAAATATATATAGTTAAACATGCTTTAACCGAGATAAATAGATAATTCTCTGATACCTTTTAAGTAAAGCAATCCTGATTAGGTAAATTTTATATATTGTTAGCTTGTTTTAATGGGAATTAATACAGCCTAAACATTAAAATGGCGAATATATGAAGCCTACTGACATAATTTCCTTATGCCTTGTTGTATTATCGATTTCTTCATCATAAAGTAGCTGAATATTTAATTTCACAGAAACTACATCCGATAATTTTGCTGTAAAATAGGTATCCCAATTTACATCCGGACTTTTCCATGAATCGCCACCATTTTCTTCAGAATAATAGAGTGCTTTGTAAAAAGACAATTTAGATTCGAGTTTGACGGCTTCATTAAGAAGCGGTGTTCTATATTCCGTAACCATTTCCAGGCCACCGTCATTTGTGCTAATGGTTTCTTTATTTCCTAGAGTATCGAGAACATCTCTATCGATATTTTGTTTGAATGCACCACCGAATCTTGTAATCAGCTCCTTTTCTTCTTCTTTAATAAAGACTCTGGCAACTCCCGCGCTTTCTGTAATTTCGATTGGATTTGCGGCTCTTTTATTATCAGTTACCGAAGCATCGAGAAATTGGCTCAGAAACCTTACTGAAACAAATGGATCTACAAAGCTTCCCAATGTGAATCTCTCGATATTTTCTATATCGATCAAATCATTGGACTTGATTGGCTTTTGCCAGTGTTTTGTTTCATTATCCTGAATATGGGTATGGCCGAAGGAACATTTTGCGGTATTTTTTGTATTAAGCCAGTCATTAATTGCCTTCTGTGCCAGGAAATTGCAATTTGCTGTCCATGTGATACCGCTGGCATCACCGCCTGTCCAATTATCGCTATAATTGTTTAGAGAAAGATTATAGCTAAGATCGAGCGAAGTCTCCCATGCAAATGCTATGATACATAGCAATGCTAATATCAAAATCGTGATTGAAGTTCTCATTATGCCTCCTTGGGTTTCAATTTCTTTATTAAAATACAAAATTCTGCTAAAAAAATCAATTATTACCTGTGTTTAAGAATTTATGCAAAAATAGCATTTGCAATAATAATTCATTGCAAAAGCCAAAATAATCACTATTAATATATTAAAGAAAGGGTAGGTTTTGGATAAGAAAATTTCATATTATATCGCTCCTTTGATTCTGATTGTTATCGCTGGTATTGTTGCGTTTTTCATAATAAAGCCGACATCACCGACAAATTACCAGAAAAATGATACATTTCGACCCGATAGCGCAGAGAAGTACATCATAATTACACCCAAAGGCGATCCATGGCATCAAAAACCTGTACAGCTAAAAAGCCCACCTAAGCAAAGCGATAATTGTGTAAAGCTGGAAATCGAATCGCCTTTTGAGCAGGGCATCTCAAACTATATATTAAACGATGACTATGACCTTTATATTGATGGCTCACGTTTTGCTGTTGATAGCTTCCAGACAATCGATAATAAATATAAATACCGCCTTGTGCTGATGGTCGATAGAAGCTATTCCGCAAATATGGTAATCGATGATAGAAGTCAATCTAAGCATGGGCTTTTCAATCAGACGCTTCGCTACTTTTGGGATAATCTGAAATATCGCGATATCGATATCGAGGTCTATTTTTTCCAGAGCCGTAGATTCATATTTGTCAACTATGGGCCTTTGCTCTTTGGGCCATACAATATAAAAACTTTCGAAGATTTGAAGGAAGCAGTCGATGAAAATGACAAAAGCCTCGGAGGCACTCCTCTTATCTGGGCAATCAAGCAGGTAGCTGAGAACCTCAATAAAATTAAGAATGATTCATTACAAACTCATGTAGTAATCCTAACCGATGGGCTTGATAGCCACGGCGGGGATTATACCGATCCCGAATTGCATTTCGATAATATATTCTTTCACTCTTTCGCAGGATTTAGCGAATATGATAGAAAATCAGAAAGATTCAAGGATTTTCGGGAATATATTATAAATTCAGGCGGTTTATTATCAACTGACTGGGATTCTCTTTATTCTTTCGTGGATAAAATGTCGCAAAGAGCATTCGCCGATTTTGTTTTATATGCAAAACCGGTGCTCGATGTCAAAATATCGCCTAATTCTTTCAAATATAAAAAGATGTCGGTTACGGTCGAAGAAAGGCCATTTGTGGATCGCATTTATTTCGATAATGATGGCGATTGGCAAATCCCTGACAATCGCTTCAAACAGCGTTTCGAGCCATTTGTGGAAAAAATAGCTCAAAGACTGGCTAATAATCCATCAAATATGTTAGTTATAACAGGATATTTATCTTATCGGGAGTATAAAACGAAAAAATTCGATATAGCCTCCAAAAGAGAAAAATTTATAAAGCAAAAACTGCTGGCAAAAGGTATCGAAGACAACAGAATAGTTATGGCATCGACTTCAAAACCGCAACTGGCCAAAACCGATTTTCGCGAGGTTTCCCAAATGGCTGATGAAAAACTCGAAAGTAATAATAATTGGTATCGAGAGATGCCATGTGATGAATTCTCCGGCGCAAAACTCGATAAATCAGATGCCGAGATGATAGCCGAACACAGCCGCTCGGTCTTGATTCAGGCAATTCCATACTATAAAATCACAAAAGTAAGGTGGCAGGACAATCGGCCGATTTCCTATGGCATGGAAGACCTAATCGATATATTTTGCAAAAGGTTTGAGAATCTGGAAAGCTATGTCAAACGCAAAGAGTTCAAGACAGTTTTCAATGAAATTAATCCAAGATTATTGCGAGAAGTCTATTATCATTTGGAAGAAAACCCTGAAAGCTATCTTGTCTATTATTGCGGGACAGAGAATCCCATCGTAGCAGAAAACAGACTCAAGTTCTTATTGAAACAGGGCTTAGGGGATCTCGATGAAAAACATGCCGCTCTAATCATAGAAAGGTCATTTCTGATATCATCTCCCTTTTGTACCGCAATGCCCGCACAATATGATAAACCAAAGGGCACTGTGGTATGCCAAAATCGCTTGATGATGGAATCATCTTTGACATTTCGCCCACAAGATACGACAGAGACTAAATTGGAAATGCCAGATATGCCTGCAAGCTTCAGAATAAGAAAATTCGATACATCCATGACGGTTTCAGTCCAATGTTCGCTTGCTTTGGCAGACAAAGATGGTAAAATCATAAGCCCTGTTATATCAAGAGGCAGAGATAAAGGGACATTTCACCCGGGAATTTTGCCGATAGGTGCAGAAATGGGAGAAGGAGAAAATTCTTTTAAGGCAGCAGTTTACTTTAATTGGAAATCAGATGCATATAATTTGGAATGTGATGCGATATCATTTTCGGATGAATTCAAAATAGTATCTGAAAATATATCAGTAAAACAGACAAAACTAATTGAACAATACAATTTCGATACATATGAACCAAAATCCAGCTATTTTTTGATAAGAATTCCACAAATCGTAGAGCACTTCGGTGATGACGATTCGATTACTCTCAAAATATATGGAAATACCTGCCCAATAGGTTCAGATATTCGTAATAAGGAGCTTTCAGCGCAAAGAGTACTTTATCTCGCCAATAAAATAAGAAAATATACCCAAGCAGATATTCATATTCTAGGCTATCCATACTATAGCCGTCAGCCGGTATTCAAAAAGCACGGTACTGAAGAATCCGATACATTAGATTTCTCTATGCCAGAAAATCGAGATATCGCAAGGTCGGCTTTTATAGAATATAACAATTAAAAAAAGAAACTTGCAGAATTCACCTACTTCTATTAGATTTATGTAAGTGAATACATAAATGACGAGAAGAGCTATGGAAAATCATACGGGTAATAAGGATATAGATGATAGTAATCATCATGGCAGCCATCATAAAATGATGATAAAGGATTTCCGGAGAAGATTCTGGATAAGTCTTATTATAACCATACCAGTCCTGCTGTTATCGCCAATGATTAATAGATTTATCGGATTGGATAATTTATTTATCTTTAACGGTTCATATTTTATTTTACTCGCCTTTTCAACTGCAGTTTTCCTTTATGGTGGTTATCCTTTCCAGAAAGGCATGATTTCAGAGCTTGGCAATAAACGCCCGGGAATGATGACCCTGATAGGATTTGCAATTTCAGTTTCATATTTTTATAGCGGCGCTGTTGTACTAGGTTTGAAGGGTAGGTTCTTTTTCTGGGAACTCGCTACCCTGATTGATGTAATGCTACTTGGTCACTGGATTGAAATGAAATCCGTCGTAAAGACAAGAAGCGTTTTAGAGAACATTACCAAACTACTTCCCGATAAGGTTACCAAAATCGATGATTCAGGAAATAAATCCGAGATCTCGCTAGACAGCTTGGAAAAAGACGATATAGTTCTTGTGAAACCCGGTAATAAGATACCTATTGATGGTGAAGTCATAGAAGGAAAAAGCGGTGTGAATGAATCCCTCCTGACAGGCGAGTCAAAACCAGTAAAAAAGTCTGAAGGCGATAGCGTAATCGGTGGCTCTATCAATAATGACGGCATCTTGAAAATAAAAGTAAAAAAAACAGGCGAAGAGTCTTATGTAAATCGGATAGTTACTATGGTAAATGATACTATAAAAGAGAAATCCAAAATGCAACATTTCGCTGACAAGGCTGCAATGTGGCTGACATTTATTGCTCTTGGCGCAGGTATAATAACGCTTATTGCATGGAAGATTTTTGCAGGAGAAGATTTTACATTCTCCCTCGAACGCTCTGTTACTGTCATGGTGATAACCTGTCCACACGCCCTGGGACTTGCGATACCTTTGGTTGTTGCCGTTTCAACCACTATTGCTGCAAAGCAGGGATTGATAATTCGAAATAGGACAGCATTCGAAAATGCATGGCGGGCAGATACTGTCGTATTCGATAAAACCGGGACACTTACAAAAGGCGAATTCGGAATTTTTGCAGTCGTTTCCAATGATGATAGTCTAAGCAAAGAAGAAATCTTGAATATTGCTGGCTCAATAGAATCAAACTCCGAACATCCACTGGCAAAACCAATTGCGGATAATGCCAAACAAATTCGCGAGATAGATAATTTCGAAAATATACCCGGAAGAGGTGTTCAGGCAGAAATCGATGATAAGAAAGTTAAAATCGTTAGTCCGCAATATTTAAAAGAAAATGATATTGAAATAGATAACAATGATATCCGACAACTTTTTGATAGCAGTTCTACTATTGTTTTTGTACTTATCGATGATTTATTAAAAGGCGCAATAGCCCTTAGCGACATGATTCGAGAAGAATCCAAAGATGCAATAGAATCTCTTCAGCAGATGGGGTTAAAGTGCAAAGTCATAACCGGTGATAATCAAAAAGTAACACATGATGTAGCCAAGGAACTTGGCTTGGATGATTTTGAAGCCGAGGTTCTTCCAGAAAATAAATCTGATGGAGTAAAAAGAATGCAGGAAAATGGCCAGCAAGTCATAATGGTCGGGGATGGAGTCAACGATGCTCCTGCATTAGCACAGAGCAATTTTGGTATAGCAATTGGCGCCGGAACCGATCTGGCTATAGATTCAGCGGATGCAATACTTGTCAGCAATGACCCTCGTGATGTTTCGGATGCGATATCATTCTCTAAAAAAACATATAAGAAAATGAAACAGAATCTTTTCTGGGCCACCGGATACAATGCCATAGCGATTCCTCTTGCAGCCGGCGTTCTTTTCTGGGCAGGCATAATATTATCGCCTGCTGTCGGCGCTGTATTGATGTCTTTGAGCACTGTAATTGTTGCTATTAATGCGAGATTGCTTAAGTAGGATTCGAGTTTTAGAAGTGGCATATTATTATTTTAGAGGCTATAGGCATCTTGATTTTATAGATTTAGTTTATCTATAGCAGATAATGCGTATGTTTGCGCATTGTCTGATAATCCTTTATAATATCATATACTCTTTTAAAGCCATATATATTATATATAATACGTAATATATATACTCAAAAGGCTTTACTGATGTTTTAGCCTGAAAAGTATGACAAT
>JBKHBT010000026.1:0-37525 GCA_046542255.1 Candidatus Zixiibacteriota bacterium
AAGTATCCTGTGAGACTACTCGGAATCCTCGTACCTATACCCACTACATATTAGTTTCAATCCTTGTTTTGATGGAAGTATCCTGTGAGACCCCGGGCACGATTTTTTATTAGTAAAATCATTATGACGTTTCAATCCTTGTTTTGATGGAAGTATCCTGTGAGACTTTTCCTGGTTCAACGACCCTTCACTAGCAGAGCTGGTTTCAATCCTTGTTTTGATGGAAGTATCCTGTGAGACCTGATAAACGGAATTGGGATTATATTGCTTTACACGGTTTCAATCCTTGTTTTGATGGAAGTATCCTGTGAGACCGGGGATACGTTGTGGGTAGAAGCAGGACGTTGTGAGTTTCAATCCTTGTTTTGATGGAAGTATCCTGTGAGACGAGAAGTCTATAAAGGCTCGAAACAAGAATCAAAAAGTTTCAATCCTTGTTTTGATGGAAGTATCCTGTGAGACATTGTCCTGCAAAGCAGGATCGTGTTCAAAATACACGGTTTCAATCCTTGTTTTGATGGAAGTATCCTGTGAGACAATTTTGCTTGATCCCGATAGGATAATTAATTACTAGTTTCAATCCTTGTTTTGATGGAAGTATCCTGTGAGACAGTACGTAGAAGCTCGCATTAATTTGGTGCTCAGTAGTTTCAATCCTTGTTTTGATGGAAGTATCCTGTGAGACTTAAGTTGACAGCAGCCCCCCCCGGCGAAATAATTGTTTCAATCCTTGTTTTGATGGAAGTATCCTGTGAGACAAACATAACTTGTCAACACCATATATTATAAGCAGTTAGAAGCTAAGTTGCAAGCAGTTTAATACTCTGAAATAGACTTTTTTTTTCGAAATATGAACATTTCAAAGAGCTTTTGCAGGGTCTTAATCATTGTAACACTATAAATTATAGGACTTTATATGATTTATGTCAAATTGTTTCCAAAAATTCATAGACCGAAATTTATTTGGTACAAATACGTCTGTAAGTGCAATCATAACATTTGCGATTTGAAACTTTGGCATCTGGATAAATACAATTCATCGTGATTTCATAAATCTTATCGACCATATTGATAACTTTTTCTCTCTTATTCTCTGGGTATTTGATTTCTTTTAATGCATTCTTGCTCCGAACAAAAACTACATAGCCGCGTAAAGAAGGCTTATCGAATAATTCCTCGAGCAAAAGTGAATAAATCATACTTTGATAATAAAGCGGCTTATGAATAAAACCAGGATATCTTGCAAATTTGTAATCTAATGGAGCAATAGTGCCATCATCTAAAAACAACGCTTCATCGACTATTCCTGTAAGTGAGAGTTTCGGGGAAAAATATTTGACATCGACCTTTTTATCTATAACACCCAGTTTTTTTCTAAGATAATTGCCGAGAGTTTTGCTTTTTTCTTTGTGAATCTCCCTACCAATAGTTACTTTAACTCTTAATTCTTGATGTTCAGGTATTCTCAAAACTCTTTCAAAATAAATGAACCTCGGACAATACAAAAATTCCATTATATCTGAAGGAGTAATTTTAAAATCTTCATTTTTCATCATTTATCCAATATTACCGT
The DNA here is from genome assembly GCA_046542255.1 of Candidatus Zixiibacteriota bacterium. Lineage (GTDB taxonomy): Bacteria > UBP14 > UBA6098 > JBKHBT01 > JBKHBT01 > JBKHBT01. Next base: position 1,574 of record JBKHBT010000026.1, read on the forward strand.
GTTTCATATTATAAAAATAGCTCTCTTATCTCATCAGTAACAAGTTTCTCATCGAAAGCCTGGCCTATTGTTATTACCTTATTGAAATCCTTCTGGCACATCGGAAAAAGATAAACCGAATCGTGATTAGGACTTATTAGTTTTTCGCTAATCAGACAAAGCTCATCGAAACGGTTAGGCTCGATTTGCCCAAGAAAAACACTCTTCTGTACTCGGTAAAGCCCCATTTTCTTACATGCCCTGGCAACTTTACGGCGCGCTTTATCGCTTCTAATATCGTAAATCGCCCATAGCAACATCATATCTCCCTAATTTGTGTATTTCTTATATTCTTTTTGATTAATTTATTAGCAATCTGATGGCAATCATGTAAGACTGTATCTCTTCTTTTTAATTTACGCTTTCTATGAGTTACTACTTTATCTAAGTATTCATTAAATTTCGACATTAAAATCATTTTCCCAGCTTTATTTAATGAATATCCAAGTGGCACTTCATCGCACATATTATCCTTGATCTTACGGCCAGAGAAAAGATGAACCACGACATCTTCAGCCCATACCCTGCAAGGCTCGATAATATCGAAAACCATCGAAAGTTTATTATAATTATCACTATGCAAAAAGCCTACATAAGGATCGAGTCCAGCTATTACGCATGACTTTTCGCAAATCGAATAGAGCACACCATAGGCATAATTCAGAAACGCATTGAAATAATCCTGCGCCGGCGCACGGCTTCGGCCTTTGAATTGCCACTTTTTAGGAAGAGCATTGCTCAATGCACCGAAATAAATTCGTGATGCCGTCCCTTCGTGGCCCATAAGAATTCCGCGATACTCATCGATCTCGCCATCGATTTTAATGACCTGCCTCTTGACAGCCGTGATTCTTTTGGCGGCTTCGAACAATTTCTCCGCTTTTTTTTCTTTTCTCGCTCTTCCGAGTCTCCTTAATAGCTTCGCTTGATTTGATAGTTTTTCGCCTAATAGTTCTCGAATTATCTCCATGCCAACCGGGGTATCATAAGCCTCGAGCTGCGCCCGCCTAATTTTTGCCGTCGAACCATATTTGCTATGCCAGAATCTTCCAACTGGGCCACCAAATTCATTCATCACAACGATATCGATATTATGATAGAGCGCCATGGAAATGGCATCGGTCGAAATAGCCGAAGGTGCCGCAAGAATAATAGACTCAATTTTTTGCGGCGCAATCTGGATTTTCTTTTCTGGAGTTTTTATCTCGAATATCTCTTCGAAAACATGAATATATGCGCCGCGTGTCGCGATGAAAAGTTGCATTAGTCATTCCCTGCAAATCTTCCGAAACCGAGAGAAACATGCTTGCCAATGCCCAATTTATCAGATAAGATAATATTACCAGTAAAATTTGCCTTGAAAGCCAGGAAAGGATTCCCTTTAAGTTGCAATTTGACTTCATCAAATGAATCGATTTTAACGAAGAGTTTTTCTTTCACCCAGATATCGAGTCCTTTTGCCAGGGATAACATATTCCCTACAAGTACTTTTTGAAGTAGTTGGCTCTTCTTTTCAAATGAGCCATGTCTCATATACTCATCATAGCACTTGCTATTTAATGCAAACCACGGCGAAATAGAGCGATACGAATGAAGTTCATCATCGGTGCCAAAATCATATTCACGGTCTTTTATCTCGCTCGCGATTATTTTGTATTCATTACTATAGACACGCAATTTCTCCCCTATTGAATCATAAATATTCTCTAACTCCGCAAAACCGGCTTCGGTTGCAACCAAGACAGGGTTTTCATAGGGAATATATCTAACCGGCGGAAGTCTAAAAAGCGATTTGCCATTCTCATCATGGCCATGTAAATTCGGATTATCCTGCCATTTTGAATTAATTGCTAATCGAAGCCCCTCGCCATTTTCCCTGAAAGACGGCTTTGTAAAGATTTTCAATTCTTTGATGCGTATTTTCTCAATTTGCATTTTCCCCTTTCTATGCCTTTTTGAGTTTCAAAATTACTTTCAATGCTTCATATTTTATCAATATTGTAATTCCTGTAATATAGTATATGATCGCTGGTCGAGCGGAGCCGAGACCACATTCTGTTAAAACCAAAAGTTCGATATTAATGAGAACAATCGGTCATCGAGCAGGCTGTAAAACAGCCGTGTCGAGATGACCTAACTTATATTATCGCAATTCCTCCCTCATTTAACTCTCGAATAAAACCGGTCTTCTCCTGGTATCTTTCAAATTCGGGATAAATAGCTTCGATACCATGAGAATTGGCTTTCTGCTCTCGAATTGTCAGGATTCTTTGCATAAAATCTTTCTTGATCTCTGCAAAGGCTGCTCTTCTTTCAAAAAAGTCTTCGACCTCCTGAATTTCACAATATCGATCCCATAGTCCCTGCGACTTTTCATCTTCATTTCGAATTATGAAATATTGATTTGTAATACCATCATCATCGATAAGTTTTGCTTCTTCGGAAAGGCTTTTGTATTGGAATTCTTTGAGATATCTAAGTGCATTGTTATCAGACCCGCAGGATTTTAGCTTTTCAAAATATTCTTCGACAATAATGCGCATTGCCTTTTCATCGAGTTTCTCATTTTGCTCTGCAAGAATCTCATGCGAAGCATTATAAAGAACCGGATCATATACATACTTTGCTGTAATTCGTTTATTTTCCTGCCTGATTTTCCAGACAAAAACCTCGCCGGTATCGTATTCACCGCTCCTATTGCATCTTCCAGCAGATTGGACAATCGAGTCGATTGGCGCAATATCGCGGTGTAGAATCCTTGCTGAAATATCGACACCAGCTTCGATAACCTGAGTGGAAACCAATATCCATGGCTTTTTGCTCATTTTCAACCGAGTGATTCTGCCTGTCCTATCCATAGGAACAATATTAGTAGATAGATATTCCAAATCTGCATCTGGCAATAGCTCAGATAGCTTTTGGAAAAGAGCAATCGAGTCCTTTATCGTATTGACTACAGCAATTATCGAGCAATTTTTATTCTCATATTGCTCAGCAATAGTCTTTGCAAGATAAACAGTATCGATTTCTTCTTTGAGATTACATTTGATTGTTGTTCTTGCGAAAATCTCGGAGTATTTGGTATTTTCCGGCAATAATTCTACCGTATCGATATCGCTGAGAATACCCGGCTGAGTGGCAGTCATAAATATAAACCTTGTACCAAGCATTTCAGAAAGCATCTGCATGGTTTTCGATGTTAATTCCCATAGCTTGCGGGGAATAGCCTGCACTTCATCGAGAATAACAACAGCATTTCTAAGCCGCTCGAGTTTTTTGATAGCTTTGTTCTTGCCAGAAAACAGCGTAAGAAAAAGCTGCACAAAAGTCGTAACTACAAAATTTGACTGCCATGCAGAAATTAGCATCTCAGACTTATTGTAGTCAAATTCATCATTCACATTCGATTTATAAACAGAATCAGCAAGATGATGGTTCTTCAATAGCAAATCATTGCCGGGTTTTTCACCATTGACTTTTTCAAATACACCATGAAGCACCTCATAATTTTGGTCGATTATGCTGGTGAAGGGCAGACAATAGATAAGTGGCGCATTATCGGCTTTCATTCTCATTGCGATATCCATTGCGGCGAGTGTTTTCCCACTACCGGTTGGCGCAGTTAGCGTGAAAATTTTATGCTCGCTATTTTTGTGATAGTTTTCCAGCACCTTTTCTGCGATTTCTTTTCGATAGATATTAAGGCCGGAAGGCTTTTTATCGAATACAGCATTTTTGTATATCTCGATAAGATCCGGGTCCGTTTTGCTTTTGATTTCCGGTATATCGCCTCGAAATGCTGCATCGAGTTTGTCGGCCTGGAAGAGAATGGAGCATAATAAGATAAAAATCAGAGAGCCATAAGTGGAATGGCAATTTCTGTAATACATAAAATACCAATCTGAAAGCTCCTCGATTTCATCATAGGTGAAGAGATCATCCTCAGAGAACTCGACATCGATGCCAATTTTTTCTAATGCCTTCTCGATCCATCGGCTGTAACCTTCGAAATCAATACGATCGGTTACAATCTCTTTATTGTACTCATCACGAATTTCATCCAGATAACCAGTTACAAAATCATTGAAATTGAGCAAGTCCCCATGATGTCTGGCAACGGAAACCATAGCGACAATCATAAATAGATTTCTGCTATCAATATCTGGTTCTCGAAGCATTTTATTAACAAGTGCAATAGTAATTGCTGAAGAAAATTTCGAGTGATTTGCTTTGCTTTTATCTACTTTTTCGCCTGATAATTTCTTCTGAAATTCATATGTTGCCTTTCCTGAATCATGGGTAAGGCCTATGGCAATTGCAATTTTTTCTACATTTGCTATATTGGGTACTATCTGCTTTGCGTATTTTGCAACATTCCATAAATGGCTTGAAAGTTTACGTCCTGGATGAGACTCACATTCAGAAAAGCAGTATTTTTTCGTCATCGATTATTTCATATCCTTTCTTTGCATTTACTTTTATCTTTCCAGCCATCTCATCGACATAGATATCATCATACCTGGTAACCGTTCTATCCTGCAGCATCCGCGATGGCACTCGGAATTCATAGATACGATTGCCGGGAGTAAAATGTACATTTGCTCTTTCTTTTGGTATGCAACATGCCAAATCAAACTCGCCTTGTTTACTTACATACTGTATCTCATGAATACCGATAAATTCAGTTTCTGCGATACATTGTGCAATTCCCAATACAGGTGTATAGGTTGTTTGATTTTTTTGCAATTTTTCGGCAATCAAAGAAAGAAGTTCTTTGTCGCTATGATGAAAATAGATGCGGAATTTTGCGTCTTTAATGAATTCTGCAGGTACCTGTGTCCTGGGTGATTTCTTTTTGGGTCTGAAATAATTCGAGCTTTTGGTTAGAAGCATATTCAATCCAGCTCTATATTTTTTCACTGGCGCAAGAAGTTTTATCCCGAATTTCATTTCACCGCGATTAAGCTCTTCGAGATAAACCTCTTTATCCAGCCCAATTATCGCCCCTATCACCCCCATAATAGCCGTTGGCGGTGGCACAGGATATGAAACAGGCGACAGCGGCGTATAGGGCTTCTTGAACATCCCATATTTGCCCGAAATATCGAATACGACTGCTTTATCCATATTATTTAAGGCCTTTTAGCTCGGTGAATTTGATCTGCTTGTGAACCTTATCCGAGAAATCATCCTTGATAATTCGTAGGCGAGAATCTTTGGCGATTTCGATTTCGGAAATCATGTCTTTATTATCAAATAGCTTTTCATGAAGAACCGAAGCATCCAACTCGAAATCTTTTAGGCCACGAATCTTTTCATCGGGTAAATCCGATTTAAGTTCGATCATACTTGCAAGATCGCCGATTCGATAGCCATCTTTGTATTTGATATGCAAAAGAAGCAGCGGTTGATGGCCAAATTTCGAGCGGGAGATAAGGTCCTTGCAGCCATTCCATAATCCTTCGATTACTAGAACACGGTCTTTTTCGGTCATTTGAGTATTTTTGGCAGCAATTTCATTTACAATACCATAGGCTCCGATTAATGCATAGGGTACGATGAAGTCTTCGCGAAGGGAGCGTTGCATTTGTTTCGGTTTCGATGCAAAAGCTGCAGTACCTTGAATCATTTGTGGTGCAATTCTATGATAAGATCTATTAAAACCTGAAAATTGAACAGGCCCAGTAAGAGTAATGGTGTAGCCCTTACCCTTTGAATCCAATTTTATTCCATTTTTGCTGATAGACTTGATACTTGTTGGCATTATACATCCAAAAGTCCTGATATCTACCCAAGTTTCTTTCGCATGATCTACTGCTTGATTTAGGTTTTCTAATTTCTCCAGTTTTTCTGCTTCTTTCATTAATTTTACATAACGCTCATAGCCTTGTAAAACATAACCTTCTTCATTATGATCTTCCTGCACCCATATTTCTTTTTTCAGCCTATCATGCCAATAATCACGAATCCATCTTTTGATACGAACATCGGTTACAGTTGCCACTCCAGTTTCTGGATCTGTTCTTGGTGCATTTGCTTCCAAAGGATCGCCATTAGGATTGGCATCCTTAACATGGTAGATAAACAGAATTTCGGATCTTTCTTTCAAGCTCATTCTTGCTCCTTCTTATCTTGTCGGTTTATATCTTCGATTGCATATCTAAGGTTCATTCCCATGATTGTTGACAAAGTGAGTTCATCCTCGCTATCTGGCCATTGTGAACCGCTTTTGGCCCATTCATTATCTAATAGTGTTCTGAGTTTTCTTGTATAGGTCAGGCAATTGGATTGCCTATCGTATGCTGCTAGTTTTGCTTCTGCTTTTGCACGGATTTTCTCAAGGTCGCGCATTTCGAATTTATAATCCCCTAAATATCTTCTGAATGGCTCTGATTTAGGACCATATCTAAGAACATTTGAAATAAGGGCACCTGTTAGAAAAGCAACACGCTTCCCGGGACTTCCGAAAAAGTCACTGTATTCATCGAGGAAATTCTTATATTCCCCGGCGATGTCTAGTTCATCTGTCATTTTATCTCCTTCTTCTAATTCTATAATATTTAGTTCTTTAAGAAAATTCAGTATCATAAAACTATGACGAGTATAATAACCTCTTCGCCATTCATCATTTTTGTCATTCATAGCCTTTTTGTGCTCTAATAGAATGCGAGCTACAATATCTCTTAAAACATTTTTATACGATAATTTCTTCTTACCACCGAAAATGGCTTCTACATATTCTAAAAAACTCTTTTCACCACTTTCTTTGCCCTGCTTTGATGTAGGATCAGGCACTCTTGTTGAAATAGCCTTAAATAAAAACATCGAAACATGATCGACTTTATCACCGTCTTTCTTATAGAAGTATGGCTCCTGCACTTTCTTCTTCGTTTCAAATATACTTTTTAATCTTGATGGCAAAACCTGATTGATTTCGCCTGTTATACGCCATTTTGCATTACTTCCTCGATAAAAAACCATACGTAACTTTAGATCATCCTTGTCCCCATGTTCTTTGGCGATAAGTCTTAGAAGTTTTTCTTCTTTGCCTGTCAAATTGCCTAATTCACGGTAGGAAAGCGAATAGTTTTTTCGTGTTTTCTTGTCGAATTTTTCGATGCTAGTTTTTAAATACTTTTCATCGCTGACAACTGGAATCAATAAGTAACTCGATGACCCCATATAAAAATCGAGATTATTAGTAATGAAGTCGAACCCTTTTAACAAAGAACCAGTGCATTCCAGGCAGATTGGCAGATTTTTAACTCCCATTTCGGCAAAAGCACCTCCTGCTACCATGCCTGGTTGATCGAGATTATAACAAGTAATATTGCTTACATTGCCATAAACCGGAGTATCTACTTTTTCACAAAGGAAGCAGCTACCATTTTCATTGTAAGTTTGAGACTTATCTTTGAATTTACAGGAATGTGAAACTTTTTCGAGATAAAAATTTCTAAAATCCTCATCATCCCAAAGGTAATCTCCATCCAAATTTAGATAGACAAATGCTCTTTCATTATTTGGCGGATATACTATTTCCAAATCTTTCAACATATTATCGAGATTGCTTTCGAAGGCCATTTTTAGCGATGTGATTTTTGAATTACCTTTACTGGTTTCAGAAATGTCTTGCAAAAAGGGTAAAATTCTATTCGCAAATGTCTTTTTGAATGAAGCACTTACAGGCTCTTGCGCTTTTTTCGGTGCCAGTTTAGATGAAGGAAGATAATCATATCCCCTTGATGAACCAAATTTATATTTTATCTCATTATGCTTACTTCCATCAAAACTTTCAGTATGGAGTCCGGAGTAAATAATTGTATTATTTGCAGTTTTGAAATCAATGGCGATTCCATATGTATAATTTTCGCCAATACTATCGAGAAAAACCTCAAACTCCGTAGCACCTTCCGGCATTACAGCCTTCCCAATCTTAACAAGGTCATGAAACATATTTGCCCCTTTATTTTACTATTTATTGTCTTAAATATAGTCAAATAACTAAGGATTGCAAGATAATTTAACAAAAACATTAATTTTGTTAAGTGAGTATAATTTTCTTGACTGGAAATATTTACACGCATATCAAAAGTATCGTGAGAATGATGTTCACCAATCTTTCGGGAATCAAAAGCATTGCGTCATGTTCAGCCAAAGCTGAGAATTCATTTGCAGCATTCACCTGAGTTTATGAATAAAAAGCTCTATCATCTCGGGCTAAAAGAGATGTCGCTCAATGGGATTTCTCATGCGCTCATGAATCGGCCTTCTGACGTTTTCCGTGAAATTTATTTCAACTGGATAAAACAGAACTTGAAGATTAAGCGTTTTTTAGGGAGAAATCAAAACGCAATTGAAACGCAGCTCTGGGTTGCGACAACTTCCATGCTTTAGGTTGGAGTTTTCGTAGAAAACTCCTAAGACAGTTTGCTCCAAACTGTCAAATATTATGAGCCTAATTCGCAAAATTAAACACTCATTGCTTGATAGAAAAGAAATAGCAAACATGCTAAGTCCAACCAAATCAAGTGGTTATGATGATAGGAAAGTGGGTTGGTTGTTTTGATTCTTTGGGACAGTAGTGATAGCAAATAATATAATTACTGTCAGAACTTACGCAATCACCTTAATTTATCAAAAAATTGTTGAAGCCAAATCATTTTTGAGCATGTTTCAAATTACGTTAAATTCATAGATATGTATCAGGCAATAGTGTATACCAGCGAGAATAAAAACTGTTCCAGCAAGCCGCCTGATCCATAATTCTATATTCGAGAGATGTTTGAATGCCTTGCCAACATATGTCGATGCAAATGCCAAAATAAAAGCGAATATTACTACTGGCAAGGAAGTACCTATGCCATAGATTACCGGCATTAAAAGAGACGATTGATGTTTAAGAGCCAAAGGCAAAAGCCCGCCAAAAAACAAACCAGCCGATACGGGGCAAAAAGAAAGAGCGAATAAAAAGCCCAGGATAAGCGACCAGATTAATCCACCTTTTTGTGCCTTCTTCTGAAGCTTGTCAGCGTCTAATTGCAGAGATAAACCAGTGCCAATCCACCCCAAAAGTACTAACCCGACAATAATTAGAATTGGGCCCAGTGCTTCGTTCATGTATTTTTGCAAGAATCGAGAGATTTCTGCGCTGCCCAGCATTCCTGCTGTAATAATCACCCCAAGAATCACATAAGCAACAGTACGCCCAATAGAGTAAAGAATCCCCGAACCTATGATATGTCTTTTATGGCCGGCTTTTCGCCCTATGAAAGAAATTGCCGCAATATTTGTTGCAAGAGGACAAGGGCTTATAGCTGTCAGAATGCCCAACCATAGTGCAGATAAAATCAATGTCCAGGTCATGACTCACCTTCGCTGTTTTCTAAATAACCATCGATGGCATCGCTGATATATTTATTGAAAGCTCCTTTGTCATTCATCAATGTCCAAACATCGTCAAGCCTTTTGTAATCGATAACCTCGCCATCATCGATATTTGCTACAACGACACAACTTGAGGCTACTTCGAATTTCTCGGCCAGGTTTTCATTCTCTTGAAAATTTTTAGTAATCCACTGAATTTTGCCTTCGGATATTTGCTTGGTATAGTCATTATCCAATAAATCCATTGTCATCTCTTCGATGGTATTGCAAGTAACACATCGAATGGTCGAATGAAGATAGTAAACAGCCACTTGAAGATTCTCGTTTTGTAGAACGCTGTTTTCTTGTCTTTCCAGTTTGACAGAGTGTTTGCCAAAAGCGAATCCAATACTGATCAAAGCAAAGGCCAAAAGGCATTTGGCCAGAATCTTTTTTAACTTTTCCATAATGCTTTATTCATTTCCTGCAGAAGCTGATTTTGTACCAGTTTTTTCCTTTTGATTTGGCTCATCAAAGGAATAACCAAGCTCCTTCCATTTATTTAGAATATCTGCCTTTGAAAAGAACCCGACATGCCGCCAAAGCTCTATGCCATCGGCATCAAAAAATATCTGCGTAGGAATAGAGCTAATACCATGCTTTCTGGCTATTGGCTTATTTTCAGGTTGCCAGACATCGACGAAGACAACATCGAATTGGCCTTTGTATTGAATTTTTAACTCATCAAGAATAGGAGCCATCTTTATACATGGCTTGCATTTGTGAGCGCCAAGATCGAGAAGCTTCGGCAAATTTTGTTCATTCTGGGATTTTGCAGCAGATTTGGTATTTGCAACCGGCTCTGACTTTTGTACACTTTGGGTTTGTTCAGAAGTTTCCTTTTTCTTTGTTTCAGCTTTTTTATCACAAGACATTACCATTAACATAAATACACTTAAAAATAAAAATAGGCTGTTTTTGAGAACTAATCTCATTATTTATTCTCCTTTTTTTTTTAGATTTCCATCATGAGTGATTACTTTTGGGATATTTTCATTGTTTACATCTGTTTTATCTTTTGCAAAACCGATATCGGTCAATGCAAAATCCTTGATATAATTGAAACCGGCTTTCTCCAGCGATTTCTTTGCGCATTTATTGGAGCAGCCGTCTATTGCGAAAATTATCTTAGCCGTTTCGGTTGTCTCCAAAATGTGTTTGACACGGCCACCTATTCCAGCGAGGCAATACATTTAACGAGTCATTTTGCGCGCAGACTAATCTGCCAGGACACCAACACCGGCAATACGGAAACAAGTAAGAATTAGTTTAGGTGCAGCACAGCATCCACATTTATGATTAGAACTCATTGATTGAATATCCTTTCAACTTTACCATTGCCAATGATAGCGATGGCAAGGTTTTCATGTGTAATATCTATACTCTTATGTAAAGTGCAAGTTTTTATCTAAACCTTCTTCTTGTTTTTCATTATAAGGGAATAAGCAGATGGCAAGAAGAATAATGTCAAAACCAGTGAATATAGCAGGCCGCCTATAACTGCAACAGCCATTGGCTTAAGCATATCTCCACCCTCACCAAGATTCAATGCCAGTGGCATAAGTCCGAGAATAGTAGTAAGCTGAGTCATAAGAATAGGACGCAGACGAATTGGCGCGGCCTTATTTACAGCATTCAGTGGTGTTTCGCCCTGGTATCGGTATTCTTCTGCCAGCGTCAGGAGCACAACACCCTGCGATGCAATCCCACCCATCATTACAACAAGCCCAATCAGTACGGTTATACCAATAGGTACATTGAATATAAAAAGCGCAGCAAATGCACCGGTTAGGGCAAATGGTATATTGATCATCGCTAAAAGTGGCAGTATGAAAGAATCAAATTGAATTGCTAATACTACATAGGCAAATAATACTGCAAATACAAGTATAAGTGCCATTGACCGCTGATTCTCAGCCATCATTTGTGCCTGTCCGCCCATGACAAAAGACACACCCTTCGGTGCTTTTAAAGAAGTGGCGGCATTTTCGGCGCGTTCAATTGCTTCACCAACACTAATATTGTCTCCATCAGCCTGTACAATAACCTGTTTTATCTGGTCTTCACGAATGATTTCTACCGGGCCTACAGCACGGCGTACTTCGGCAATATCCCTAACGCGAATAGCACGGCCGTCTCGCGATTCTAAAACCAGGCTCTCGATATCCGCTTTGGACTTGAGTTGCTTCTCTGGAACTATGACGCGAATGTCATAGAATTCGCCTCCCTCACGATATTCAGTAGATACGAGTCCACCTATCAAACCACGCAATCTCTTAGCAACTTTGCCGACTGAAATATCCAGGGCCGATGCACGTGCTCGGTCAATATAAATTCGATATTCAGGCTTCGTCATATCCATTGAAATATTAACACCGCTTAGGCCGGGAGTTTCCCGCAGTTTTGAGGCAACCCGCTTCGCAAAGCTGTAAATCGGTTCAATCTCCGAACCCTGTATCTTTATTTCGACATCCTGCGCCCCCATCATGCGAATTCCCTTTGTCTTCATCTGCATCACAGGCATCCTGGCTCCCGGAACCATAGCCTTCTTAACCATAGGCTTGATCTTTTGAATAAAGTCATTAGTACTAATATCGCGCTTTGATTTTGGCACGAGCTGAATATCTACTTCCCCTTCCTGCGCGGCCTCGAAAGTTGCCAAACCCAAGACTCTTCCACCAGCCAGAGTGAACATGCTCTTAATCTCGGGCAAATCCTCGAGTTGTTTTTCAACATTTGCTAAAATGCGGTCCGTCTCGCCAACGGCTGTACCCGCGGGCATCTTCAGTTTCACCATTACACGGCCATCATCGGGCTTAGGCAGAAACTCGGAGCCTGTGAGCCTTGCCAGAAATAATCCGCCGATGAAAAACAGCGTAAAACCCAATATTATTGCCCAACGTTTCTTTGGTAATTTGCGTAAAAGGTTACTGTATTTAATTTTGATTCGATCGACAATAAAGTCGAATTTGGCTGCTACTCCGCACGAAGAGCCATGGCTCTTTGAAGTCATTACCAATAGACGGGTCAAAAAAGGTGTCAGTGTTACTGCAACAAGTAGAGACAATACAACGATCGAAGCAATCACAAGAATCAACTCTTTGAATAACAGCGTTGCAAGCCCCGGTACAATAAGGAAGGGCAGAAATATACCCAAAAATGTAAGAGTTGCAGCAATAATGGCAGAGCCTACTTCGCTTGTGGCTCTACTGACTACATTGCTGGCTGCATGATGCTCGATGTCTTCCGCTTTATGTTTAAGCCGTGTAATATTCTCCAGCACCACAATAGAGTTATCGAGAATCACGCCGAGCGCAACCACCATGCCTCCAAGTGAGAATAAGTTCAGAGAAAAACCTGCCACATACATGATAAAAAAGTTTGCCAATAGAGTAACCGGCAGAGCAACAAGCATAACAACGACCTGGCGCCAATGGCCAAGAAAGAGATATACAACCAGTATCACAAGGATAGCTGATAGAATCGCCGAGTCTCTTACGCTTTTAATTGCACCAAGTATATAATTTCCCTGGTTTTCTACTATGCCAAACTCGATATCATCTGGGATATCTGTTTGCAGGGCAAGAAGTTTTTCATGGACGGCTTCTGCTACTTCAACGGTATTGGATTCGGATTGTTTGAGCACATTGATCTTGACACATGGCTTTCCGTTGAAGCGAGTATTAACACGCATTTCTTCATGTGAATCTTCTACTTCTGCGACATCGCCCACATAAACCATGTCGCCATTTTTGCCATGAGCAATAACGGTATTGCGTATCTCATCGAGGTTTTCGAATTCGCCCATTGTTCGTGCGATAATCTCACGCGACTCGACAGTAACACGCCCAGCGAAAATCTGAATATTCTCTTCGAATAATGCTGCTGAGACCTGCTCTGGAGAAATTCCATAGGCATTTAGGCGTTCGGGATCCAGATGTACTCGAATTTCTCTTTCAAGCCCGCCAACTACTTCGGTTCCAGCAGTTCCGGGCACTGAATTGAGCCGGTCAACCAGCCAGTTATCTGCCCAATCTCGAAGCCAGACAAGGCTGCGCTGATCGCTAAATAGCGTTACTTCCATTACCGGCAATTGAGATGGGTCAGCTTTTATGACTACTGGTGGGTCAATGTCATCGGGAAGCTTTCGTGAGACACGGCCCATGATCGCCATAACATCCTGATATGCAACATCCACATCGACACCATAACGGAAATTAACCAATAAATTATACATGCCTTCTGTGCAAGAGCCATCCAAATAATCAAGATTATCTACGGTAGCCATTGCTCGTTCCAGTGGTTCTGCGATATTGGTTTCGATCTCTTCGGGTGTAGCCCCACGCCACCAGATGTGAATCTTCACCATCGGATAGGTGATTTCAGGCAAGTAATCTACGCTCAAACGAGGCAACGCGAAAAAGCCCAATGCGATGGCGGCCACCGTGAGTACCGTAACTGCAACCTTGCTTTTAAGGCTGATGTCGGTCAATCTCATTTGGACTCCTTCTTTTTAGCGGGCTTCTGTGTAACCGTTGCACCGTCTTTCAAGGTTTCATTGCCGCCAACAACGATTTCATCGCCTGATTTTACACCTTTGGTAACCGCAATAAGGCCCTGCGCTTCTAATACTGGATTTACTTTTACTTCCTGAGCTTTTTTATTATCAACTACAAAAACCACTTTGTCGCCATTTGGCCGGACAAGCAAAGCTTTTTCCGGGAAGGTGACAGCATTTCCTACTGTCTTTACAGGTATATCGATACGGGCAAACATGCCATTCATCAATTTGATCTCTTCTTTTATAACGGCTTCGACGGTTACAGTTCGAGTCTTTCGGTCTAAATCAGGATATATGCGGCTGATCTCGCCGGTGAATGTTTCGCCAGGGTATGCATCGAGTTTAATATCTACATTCATGCCTTCATCGATAGAAAGTGCATATTTTTCAGGAACAGATATACGCACGACCATACTGGTTGGTTTATAAATCTCGATTAGCGATGAGCGTGGAGAAACATAATCCCCTTCGGAAGTCCAGACCTTGGACACAATTCCGCTCCAGGGCGCTCTTATTTCAAAATCCGTCAAATTAGTTTCCATATTTGATACTTGAGCTTTTGCCCTATAATAATTTGAGCGGACTTTATCGAGTTTATCACCAGGTAGGGAACCGCTTTCAACAAGTTTTTCGATACTTTTTAGTTCGGTTTCTTGTTCTTTGAGTTCTTCGCGGGCAGCCAAAAGAGCTGAGGTTGCGCTATTGCTTCGCCCAATCTGTACCAGCAATTGCCCGGTATTGACTTTATCGCCTTCGCGAACTGCGCATTTTATTACAGGGCCTTCTGCCGGTGATGCCATTTTTGCGATTTTAATAGGTTCGACAGAGCCGGTGAATGTTACGGTTTTGCTTAAATCAGTTTGCTTTGCTATTGCAGTTTTTACAAGATGGGCTGATTTTTTTGGTTGGTTTGCTTCATTGTTTTTTTGGCTGCAACCTGATAGCATTACTAATAAAAGCAGAATAAGGGTTATTTTGAATTTCATTTTGCAATTTCTCCTATCGAAAGCTTCAATTTTGCTTGAGCAATGACTAAATCAGTCAGTGCTTTTGAATAATTAGTTTCGGCTTGCATAAGCGCTGCTTGCGCATCGAGGACATCCACGACAACTCCCTTTCCGAGATCATATTTTTCGCTTTCGATTCGCAGGCTTTCTTTAGCTTGTTCAACTGCGCTTTCGGTTACCTTTACTCTTTCTTTGGCTGCAACGATATCGAGCAATGCGGTCTCGACCTGGAATTTGATTTCAAGTTGCAGTTTTCGAAAGCGTTTTTTTGCAGCAAGGAGTTTTTGGGTTTCGATACCAATCTTAGCTCTTGTTTCTCCTCTTTCAAATATTGGAATATCCAGCATAATTCCCGCTGTCCCAATATCTTCAAAATCGCTTGAGCCTTCGACAGTCTCCGAAAGCTCTAATGCTCGGCGTACACCATATGATTCCTGGATATACAATGTTGGCCATAGCTTTGCACGGACAGCATCTACACTTTTGGCTTGAGCTTCCAATTTTGATTGCGCAGCCAAATAATCTGGGCGGTTTTTTATAGCAATCTCAAAAGCTTCCGAGACATCCGAAATAGTTGTATCTAATGGCTTTAATTCACCTACTGGGTCAAGTATATTATCGGAGTACTCTAAACCAAGAAGTTTGGCCAATAGATGATTCTGAATTTCGAGCATATTGCGTCTTGTAACCAATTGCTGCTTCAAATCCGAAAGTCGCACTTCTGTTCGCAGTTGATCGACTTTGGCAGCTTTCTGCATATCGATAAGATCTTTGATTCTTACAAGATGTTCTTCAATAGCTTTCTTAGAATATTCCAGAGATTCGATAACTTCTCTTTCCTGAAGGATGCCATAAAATACGCTACAAATATTGAAAATAAGCTCATCCTGGTTTTGTGCCAATCGATGTTCTGCTGCCTTTTCTAACAGCTTGGCAGCCTTGATTTCGCTGATGATTCTTCCGCCTGTAAATAGTGGCATCGAAAGAACAAGGTCTCCGGATAATATATACCGGCTATATTCGGCAGGTTCACCATCGCCACTGGACGGAATTACTCTCTTTTCGTCCAATGAATGTTCATATTTACTTTTTAGGTGAAGATTGGGCCATACTTGGCTTCTTGCTATGTGCTTTCTGTATCGCGATTCTTCTGCTTCATGAGCAATAGCCATAAGCTCGGGATTGTTTTTTAATCCAATATCGATGGCTTCATCGATGGTCAACGACTTATTTTCATATTCAATCTTTTCATCTGCAGAACTGTCATTATAAGATGAGCTATGCATTTTTGATAGGTCTTTATATGGGTCTGTAGGTTGCACCAAAGCACAGCTTGAAGAAAACATGAAAAAATCGAGATTGCCACAATAATGGCAAGATTTTTTATAGTTTTGCTTATCATCGTCATAAGAAAATCTTTCCGTGTAGGTGGACTTTTATAGCAGCTCTTTTTAACAATAGTGAAGAGAAAGCCAGAAATGGCGTAATGGCCAATTCTTGCTTTTTCTTACAAAATGTCCAAACCATTTATATTACCTCCTATAATTTTCATCATAATGAATATTGAAATAACTATTTAAGTAAAGCTGTTTGTTGTTTTATATTTGTCTCAATAACTGCTTCCACACAACTCATAAAATTAAGCATACAAGGGACCTTCAAACGGTAGTGAACTTGCTTTCCGCGTTTTTCACTTTCCACTATTCCAGCTTCCTTCAGAACTCTTAAATGTTTTGAGATTGTTGAAAAATCAGCATCTATAGCTTTAGCAAATATGCATACACATTTTTCTCCACTTGCCAATTGCTCTGTCATCCAGAGCCTTGTTGGATGTGCCAGCGCTTTTAGCACCTTGGCTTTGGCTTCGTAAATCAGTTTTTCTTTTTCATTCATTGTTTACACCTTTCATTTTTACATTTGGCAAAGTAACCAAGTATTCTGACATTGTCAAATACTTTTTTTTTATGACTTTTTGAGAAAGTACTCTATCAACTTAGATCCAGCGTAATAATTAATAAATAAAAAGTGCCACACCTTTTAATACTTTGTTATATTTGAATTTAGCTAAAAATAAAGAATAATGAAGGGTTCACCAAAAGGATTAAAACAAAATACGAAATAGTCCACAAAAAGCTAAGCCTGATTTTTATCATTCATGAAGTTCACAAATGATAAAGCTCTTTATAGTCAAATATTGCGCCGCATTCAAAGCTTTCTTAGCTAAAGAAAACTACTCGGAGGTCTTTAAATACCCTAAAAAACCGAAACTCGCATAAGAACTACATATTCAAAAAAAACTTCTTATCTCACTATTTAGAAAATATCCACAGAAATGAACAAAATAATTTAAAAATTGGGCTTTATGATTCGATTAGATAAAATTTGGATTAAAACTGGATCTTGGGTCCTGGCTTAAATTAGAGCACTAGTGAAATATTTCATGAAAAACCAAATCTCAAAAAAACATTGACTGTTTTATGCACCTGGAATATATTAAATTTTGTTAGCATTTGAAAGTCGAAAACACAGGCAAAAGGAATAGCAGTGATTTATTGTTCACTTATTATTACAAAAAAGGCATTTAGCAATATTGCTTTACCTATTATTATTACTACGACCTTAAAGGAGGACAACCAATGGCGATATCGCAAAAAGACAGTCTAAATTCAGTTCATGACAATCATGACCAAGCCCATACCAGGCGTTGGTTAATCCTGGTGGGAGGATTTCTGCTTTCGCTTATGGGCGGTATGAGTTATGCATGGGGCTCATTTGTTGTTCCTCTTAAACAGAATTGGGGCTGGTCTGCTGCACAAGCCAATCTTCCTTTCACTATTATGATTATCGTATTTGCAGTAACAATGATTCCTGCGGGTTGGCTTCAAGATAGATTCGGCCCACGAAAGGTTGCCACCTGTGGCGCTTCATTGTTTTTCGTTGGTTATGCTCTTTGCAGTTTGCTTGGTCGAATACCGAATCCCGCCTGGCTTGTTTTCTCCTATGGTTTAATTGTTGGCATTGCGTGTGGCCTGACATATTCATGCCTTGCACCAACCGCTCGTAAATGGTATCCCGATCGCCCCGGATTTGCTGTATCGACAGCGGTGATGGGTTTTGGGCTTGCGGCCGTAATATTTGCTCCACTAAAAAAATCTATGATCGATGCCTGGGGCGTCGATGGAACTTTTATGGTTTTTGCTATATTGGTTGCAGTGGTTGCAATGATCGGAGCCAGAATTATAAAAAATCCTCCCAATGAATACAAAGCACCCAAGATTAAAGCGCCTATTGGCAGTAAAATTGAAAACTCTATACCCGTTGTCAATGAGGTTCCACCGAAACGCTTCGTTAAAATGCCTGTCTTCTACATGCTCTGGGTTGCGCTTGCAATGGTAATTGGTGGCGGGCTAACTGCTATCGGCTTGCTAACAGCCTATGGAGAAATCGAGTTAAAACTAGCACCTGCTATTGCTGCGACAGCTATTTCCGCTTATGCATTGGTCAATGGCCTCGGGCGGCCGGCTGCGGGTTATTTATCCGATCGTTTCGGGACATTGCGGGTGATGATTGTTGTTTATATTATTCAAGCGGTTGTATTTCTCGCATTACCCTGGATAGCTGTAAATCTAACAATTTTGATTTTATGCTCACTTCTATTAGGTATCGGATATGCAACAACTTTCGCACTTTTTCCAGTGCTGGTGGCAGCCGGTTTTGGCACAAAATATCTTGGCATGAATTACGGCCTTGTTTTCAGTGCTTTCGGCATGGGGGCACTCACAAGCCTACTCGGTTCTCGCCTGCTCGATACTACCAATTCATTCACTCCAGCTTTCTTGCTTGCAGGAGGAACCACTGTTATCGGACTAATTTTACTTCTAATTCTTCGATCGAAGATTTGGGGCAAAGAGGGCATTCAAATGCATTGAGTTCAAATTTTTGATTGTAAATTATAAACAAAACTTAACCAGTTACAGTTCAATAATAGAAAAATCTTAAAAATAGCCATTAAACTGAAGCTATCACAAAGCACCAATCAAGCCTAACCCCCAAGTAAACATCAAGATAGAATATTTCTTTAATTAACTACCTTACGTCTTAGGTGCTATCGATATACATCATAGTGCTATCTAAAATAAAGGTTCCGGCCTATCACAAAAAGGCAATAAATAATAAATGCCTTTAAGAGTCTCTATTTGACTTCTATTTTGGCCTTTTCCTTGCCAAATTTATTACAATCGGCAATCACTTCAATCTCATCGCCAGATTTCGCATTGGTTATCTTATAGACAACAGTCTGCTTTTCTTTGTCTTCCTGCTTATTTAGCTGCTGCTGGATAATCTCTTCGTCATTAAGTTCGACAGTGATCTTTTCCACGTAATGTCCATCGCCTTTTACCGGATGGTTGACTGTTATCTCAAGAATCTTGGTTTCGATATCGAATTTGGCTTCGATATCTTTTGGGGCATGAGCCGAAAGGGCCATAGCCATAAGGATTATTGTTACAATTACTAGTTTTCTCAGCTTTTCTCCTTTACTTGTGAATTGAAAATTTTTCGAAGTGTATCTTTTCTTTGGATATTCCACCAGACTTCAAATCCTGGATAACTGCTGCCATCATAGGCGGCGGCCCGCAAATATAAAAATCTGCTGAATCGATTATCTCGCCTGCATTAATTGTTATATTATCGAAATCTACATGCCCTTTGCAACCATCCCATTCTTCCTGGCGGCTCAGGCAATGAACAATTTTGAAATTATCGGGCATTGTCTCTAATTCTTTGCGGAAAATTATATCTTTTTCGCTTTTATTGGCATATAAAAGAACAATTTGCCTATCGTCTTTTGTCTCTCGCAGGTATCGAAGCATAGCCAGTATAGGCGTTATCCCTACTCCACCAGCTATGAAAACAAAGTTCTCTGGATTATCATAGATAAAGCTAAATCTGCCATATGGCCCATCAACCAAAACAGTATCGCCTTCCTTAGCATTATCGATTTTATTGGTGAAATTCCCGGATTTTTTTACTGTAGCGCAAATATTACCTGAATCATCCGATACACAAGGAATTGTAAACGGATGCTCTTCGCATCTCTCAAGGCACAGCTTGATGAACATAAATTGCCCCGGTTTATGTTTGCCAATGTCTTTAGCTATTGGCTTGAGATATAGCGAGAATGTATCGTGTGTCTCCTGCTTAATCTCTTCTATAGTATATTTCTTTCTTGCAATAAATGGCCATAGCAAATTACGGTATAGATAAACACTAATCGGAATCATAAACATAATAAACCACAAAACATTCTTGCCTTCGAAGATGCCATCATCGCGAGCAATAAGGCTATGGACAAATCCCAAAACAACCACAAAAATTGCTGATTTGTGCATCAAACGCCATTTATTGTAATCGATACCGAACTTTGAAAAATAAAGAGCCACAAAAATTACAATTATGAGCAATAAGAGAGTAATTTTGCCGATATTTATAAGCGCTCCCATTGAGAAAGAGTACAAAAGAGCAAATTCAGAATGAGAAATTGCAAGCAATACAGGATGTAAAATGAGCATTACCAGCGCAGCAATTCCCATTTTGCGATGGAAACTCATGACTTTATCGAGTCCGAAGCCTTTATCGGCAATGTGAAATCTCGAGCCCAGAATAACCTGCATGCTCAAGATACCAAGAGCAACCAGGCCGAGTGTTTGGCCTACTGTTTCTACAATCCCGCCTGAAAAATCGCCAAGAATAAAAAGTGCAATAAAAGCCGGCAACAAAGCAAGAACTATATAAAACACTATCAACAAAAATCGCCCGAATGGCTTTTCAAAAAGCCCTAAATCGATACATAATATTTTATTTATCATATCATCCTTTCTATCAATCAATATAATAAAAAAATGCCTATTTGCAATAGTAGATTGTAATATGAATTTTCATTAAATCAAAAAATATTCATGGTTTTTTCAATTTTTAGATATATATTAGTACATGTATAGAAATTTAAGGAGATGAATTATGATAAAAAAATCCATAATATTGCTAATAGCTGTTTTTATAGCTTTTTCACAAATTCCAGATGGCGCTCGTTATCTGATAATTTGCGCTGATGATTTCGAAGAAGATTTGCAGCCTTTGGCCGACTGGAAAACACAGAAGGGCTATTTATCATACATAGCAACACTATCCGAAACTGGAACCAGTGGTGCTGATATAGAAAACTATATCAAAAATGCTTATGAGACCTGGGACCCAGCCCCCGAATTTGTTCTGCTGGTTGGTAATAACAACATCATCCCAATGCGATTTGGCGGAAGAACAGAGTATGGGAGATTCGATAGCGATTGGGAATATGGCGAAATGACCGATGACCTTTTCAATGATATTCAAGTCGGGCGATTCCCTGCGCGGAATAATGAAAGACTCCGCCCGATGATAGAAAAGACGCTTCGTTACGATATAGATCCATTGTCTGATGACCTTGATGATCATTGGCTTTCCAAAGGTATTACCATCATAATGGAAGATGGCGATGATGACGATTCTCTCTACTGGGCCAATACAGACACTGCAGCTCTCGGAATGACAAGAAATGGATACACTCATATAGACAGATTTTCCCTCTATCGAGGCGATGATGCCGAAGATGTCGAAGCTGCTGTAAATGATGGCCGTGCTTTGATTCTCTTCAGAGGCCAGTCAACCACTAATTGGTGGTCGCCATTTGATGTGGATCCATGGGAATTGGATAATGGTTTTATGACGCCTGTAGTTCTGAGCATAACCTGCCACACAATTTCCGATGGCAGAAGCAGCCAGGCCGGTACATGGTGGCTGGAATCGGGTTATGATGATATAGATAGTGAGGTCAGTGGAGCTGTTGGCTTTGTCGGCACTACTAATTCCATTTCAGGAGGTGCTCATTTAAGAGGAGAGATTGCTGAAGGTATAGTAAATTCATTCTATTCAGATACAACAAATGACCTTGGAAGAGCCGTTGAAGCAGGACGTTTGAACCAATATTTACTCTATGAAAATGAAGCCCAATACACAGGCCACCTGCTCCTGGGAGACCCGGAACTCGATATCAGGACAAAACCACCTGCCATTATGTCAATCGACCATTACCCGGCATTGCCAGTAGGCGCAACAAATGCCGATATCGGTGTTAATGGAATTGATGGCCCCCTTGAAAATGCTCTGGTCTGTATTACAGATTTTGAAAATACTCATAGTTGGGGATATACTGATGCTTCTGGAAATATTTCTCTACCGATTAATGTAGAAGAAGCTGGAACTCTTACTGTTACAATAAGTTATAAAAACTATTATCCTTCAGTTTCGCAAATTGTTATTGTCAACAGCGGTACATATGTCATGCTTTCAGGCTATTCTATCGATGATGCTGCCGGTGGAAACGGTGATGGATATCTCAATCCCGGCGAAGAAGTCGAAGTCGCAATAACGCTTTTCAATAATGGCATCGATGATGCTACCGATGTAAATGCTATCCTAAGAAGCAGTGATCCTTATGTCGAAATCATAGACAGTGTGGCTTCTTATGGCAGCATTGCAGCTCATACCGATTCAATATCACAGATTTTTACGATAAGTGTCGATTCAGATTGCCCAAAAGGCCATTTTGCCGATTTATCGGTATTTAGCACAGATGGCAGCGGTGGCGAATTCACAGAAAATAATCCAGATATACTGGTCTATCAGCCAAATTTTGTGTTCCATAGCTATATCATCGATGATGCCAATCCACTTGGCAATGGCAATTCTCTTCTGGAACCCGGCGAGACTGGAATGTATATGGTAGCTTTCCAAAATACCAGCCCTACTTCAATTAATAGTATTACGATGACTTTCAGGCCATTGGAAACCGGGCTGATAGTCGAGGATTCGATTGTAAATTATTCCAGAATCCTTGGTGCGAGTGAATTTGAAACACCCGGCCGCGGCATACCCATCACTATGTACGAAGGCGCAATTTTCGATGAAAGCGAAACTGTACTTGTGGAAGTAACCGGCGAAGGTGGGACATATACCTATCAAGATACTATCTTGTTTGATGTTATCACAGGAGGCCCGGGAAGAATCTTTACTGGCCCGGATGAATATGGATACTATTGCTATGATGATACCGATGGCCTTACAGGACGCGCTCATGAATATTCATGGTTCGAAATATCAGGAATCGGTTCAGAAATCGATGGCGTAACTAATCGAGATGACGATATCGTGTCTTTTGATATACCTATCGAATTATCCTATTACGGAGAAACATATGATAGAATTAGCGTATCAACCAATGGCTTTATAACTTTGGGAAATGAAACATGGAGCGGCGGCGGAAGAGACGGCCATGAAAGGCCGATTCCGACTGTGGGACAGGCTTCTGCTATCATTGCTCCGCTTTGGTGTGACCTAAATCCTCGAGGTGGCGGAAATGTCTATGGACATTATGATGAAAGCAATAACCGCATCGTTATGGAATTCGATGAAGTCGAACATTATGGCCTGGGAAGCGGAACAAGGCAGACATTCCAGGTGTTTATAACTGATCCTGATCATTATAGCACACCAACCGGAGACAGCGAGATTATTTTCCAATATGCCCGATATGATGAAGATGATGATGTTACTCATGCAGTTGGAATAGAATCACCGGACGAAAGAATGGGTATCCAATACGAGTATCATGGCGAATATGCTGAAGGCGCACAACCTATCACAGAAGAACGCACAATCAAATTCACAACTAATCCGCCGATTACGCCAGATAATCGCTGGCTGGTTATATCAGAGGATAGCTTCGATGATACCGAACTCGGAAATGGCGATATGCAAGCAGATTATGGCGAAACTTTCGATATCATGATGACTGTTAAAAATAGCGGCACCTTAGATGCCGATGATGTTGAAGTTACACTTCGACATGGAAGTGATATTGTTTCTTTTATCGACTCGAGCGCAAGCTTTGGCGATATTGCAGCTTCGACAACTGGCAACAATGACACAAATCCCTTCAGAATAGCGATAGATGGCGACTCCGGAAGCGATACCATAGTTTATCTATTCGCAGATATAATTTGCAATGGCGGCGAATACAGCCGCACAACAAAACTTGCTATTCCAATTAAGGCAACCACAGAAGCAATGACTTATGAAATTAATCGCGGTTGGAATATGATTTCTTATCCATTCGATAATACTGTATCAAAAGAAATAATATTCCCGGATGCAATAGATGAAATATACACCTATAATCCTGAAGAGCGCGTTTATGAAATGTCAGAAAACTTAGGCCCTGGCCCGGGCTACTGGGTACTTTACAGAAGTGCCGACATAATAAACCGCTCTGACAGTCCATGGCTTAGCGAAATGGAAATAATACTTCATCCCGGATGGAATCTTATCGGCTCGATTGCCAGCTCCTATGATGCCTCGATTATCACATCCAATCCCGAAGTAATTGGGCCTGTTTATATCTATGATGGTTCAATTTATGAAGAAGTCGAATATTTGATGCCGGGTAATGGCTATTGGGTGCTTGCAACGGAAGAGCTAACAATTACGATTGAGTAATTGATACTAAATATCTTATTTTTAGAGGCCAGCTCTGATTTTTTGGCATGGCCTTTTGCTATGCTTATATCAGATTGGATTCTTGGCGATAGAGTTTTGGGAAATATATCAGAGGATTTTCCGGGACATTGGTTTTTGTGTATTTGTAATCAACGCCGATCATTGAGATAGTATTGATGCCACGCGGAGCATTGGCACCAGAGGGAGAGTAAAATACACCTGCAATGCCAGCACTGAAATCCAGTCTATCCGTTAACTGAGCAACGATTTCGTAGAAATCGCATGTCGAAGTCAAAATTAGCCGATTTAGAAAAAACATCAACTTTAGTTGTGAAGCGAAATATTATTTTTTATAAGTGAATTATCGTCTTCGAATAGTATAGCCATACATCATAAAACTCCCAAAATTCTCTTAGTTCAATCTTTTCATTTGATAAAAAACTTGTCAAATAGCCAATAATATATTAATTTGTTAAGTATTATAATGTATTTATCATACATTATTAACGGTAAAGATTGATAATTTAACTTGCATAAAACGCCCTTTATATATTATTATGTATAGTAGCAAGGAGGTATATTCGAAAAATCCTGGAAAGATTTATAAGTTTCAAAGTTGCATGATATATGGAGGAGAATATGATAAATAAGGTCGAGTCATCGCTTTTAATATTAGGGATTTTTCTATTTTTTACAAATGCATTTGCTTTGCAGCCGCCGGCTTTGGAGCATATTAATTCCGACTATGAGACAATCGAATTTGAGTATTTCGGCCATCAGATTAGAATCGATGAAAAACGCGAGGTCAATCAAATCTTCGATAGAGTCGATTTCGAATCTGGCAAGCATTCACTCGAAATCGGCGGGCCGGATTTGCCTGTTATTCGTGAATTTATCGAAATTCCTTTCGGCGCAGATCCTGTAATATACATAGAAAATGCATCCTATCGAGAAATCGTAATCGACAATCCAGTATATCCTGTGCAGCCACCGCGCGTGAAACTTCCCGATGCCAAACACCCATTTGTTTACAAATCCGAATTTTATGAGATCGATGACTGGTACTATCAAAAAGATGCAAAGATATTAGAAACTGCAATTTCTCGCGACAGCCGCCTTGCACTCATCGAAATTCATCCTGTTAATTATCTTCCCAGGGAAAACCTTCTCCGCATAATGACGCGCGGAACTATCATAATCGAACTTCCCGGCGCATCCGAGCAACAGACAATAGAAATTAAAGAACGATATAGCACAAATTACAGCCGAAGCCTAAATGAGGCAATCGTCTTAAACCCGGGACTCTACCGGCCGATGTATTGGCCGCCAGTCGATATTGGTATGCTTATTATTTCAGCAAATGGCGCTGGTGATACGCTGCAGAAATATGCTCATTGGAAAAGTCGAAAAGGTTTCAAGGTCGAGGTGCATGAATATTCCGATATCGGAAGCTCGGCATCTGATATTCAGGATTTTATCCAGAATGAATATGATTATGCCGATGTACCGCCGCAGTTTATTATTTTTGTCGGCGATGATGACCTTCTTCCCACCAATTCTGCTGATCATTCATCTGATACGCCTACCGATAATCACTATGTTACTGTATCAGGCAGCGATTTGATACCGGATATTTTCTATGGAAGATGGTCTCTGACATCTCTTTCTGAAATCGATGAATTTATGAACCGAAATATCGAATATGAAAAATTCGACTACTCGACATCTGCATGGACCAATAATATCTGCCTGCCATCGACCGATGATGCCAGTTGGCATGAACTCGCAGAAGCCACGCAAGCCTATGTAGCCAATACTCATTTCATACCTATGGGCTATAGCGAAGTTGATCTTATTCAGGCATATTATGATGGCGCTATACCTTCTGGTGATGCTGTGGTTGCAGCAATCGAAGATGGCCGAATGATAGTCAACTATACCGGGCATGGCGCTACAACTTATTTCGATGCACCGCGAGTTACGCAGGACGATATCCGGTCTATGACAAATACCGATATGTATCCTTTTGTGATTGGCAATGCCTGTGTTACGGGCAAATTCGATATCGATGAATGTTTCGCCGAAACCTGGATTCGCCAGGAAGGCAAAGGCGCGATCGCATATATGGGTGCATCGAACAATACAATGTGGGATGAAGACGATGCCTTCGAGCGAAGAATGTACGATTCCACTTTTGTCCGCGACTACTATTTCATGGGCGGAATGATGCTAAAAGGCCTTATGGCTGTCTATGATGAATATTCCTATCGTGCTGATTACTATTTCGAGATATATCATCTTTTCGGCGATCCTTCGGTTGCGCTGTGGTTCCAGCCGCCTTCGATGCTCTCCGTTACTCATCCCGAGACACAGGCACCGGGCGGTGGAATGGTCGATGTTGATGTTTCATCTGCAGGAGCGTTGGAGAATGCTCTCGTCTGTATCACAAATGACGATGATATTCACGAAGCTGCATATACTAATGCATCCGGCACTGCATCTATAAGCCTGCCAGCCGGTATGGCCACCGGCGATACGCTTTGGGTTACGGTTACAGCATACAATAAAATACCTTATGAAGGCTTTATAATCGTTTCTGGCAATGGCCCATTTTTGGCCTATAGCTCCAATGAAATCGATGATGATGCATCAGGTGCAACCAATGGCGACAATGATGATATGGCAGATTCTGATGAGAGAATCGGCATCACTGTATTTCTAAATAATTCCGGTACCCTACCTGCATATTCTGTCGATGCTATTCTTACAGAATCGAGTCCTTATGCTAATGTTATAACGGGCAATGCCAGCTATGGCAATATCGCAGTCGGTTCTACTGTTCCAAATTCGACACAATATATTGTGGATATAGCAGACAATGTCCCGGATGGAACCAATATTCAATTCACACTTACCGCAACAGATAGCCACGATTCTACATGGACGGTTAATTTCAGTATCACTGCACATGCACCTATTCTTGCAGTAGGCAGCCACAATATAAGCGGCGGCGATGGCGATGGTTTCGCAGAACCCGGCGAAACAGTCGATCTATCGATTGCTGGCGAGAATAGCTCTGTCGAGCGGGCGATTTCTGTAAATGGCACGCTTTCGGAAAGCGATCCATATGTCAGCCTAAGCCGCTCGACTGGTTCCTATGGCGATATTGCACCCGGTGGCAGCTCATATTCTTCTGTGCCTTATCAGGTAAGTATATCATCATCCTGCCCTACTCCGCATTATGCCACGATTGATGTAACATTAGATGAATCCCGCGGATACTCCGAAACCGGTTCGATCGTGTTTATGGTCGGCAATGCTGGTTTTTCGGATGATGTCGAAGCTCCTATAACAGGATACAGCACAACCGGCACATTCCGAAGTACAAGAAGATCCACATCCGGCGATTATAGCTGGTATTTCGGAAGGTCGGATGTATTTTTCCATCGCGATACATTCAACTATGAACTTATTACTCCATCGATAATTGCCCCGAGCGATGCGGATCTGGTTTTCTCGCATTATCTGGCTTCCGAAGAAGATTATGACTATGCATATATCGATATCACCACCGATGATGGTTCGAGTTGGACAGATATCGTAACATATCACGGCCAGGCAGAATATTGGATGTTGGAGCAATTCGATATTTCCAGCCATGTATCTGCCGGCGACAATTTCAAAGTTCGCTTCCGTTTCGAGGCGGATGGCGGCGTCCATAATGAGGGTTGGTTTATCGATGATATTCTGGTAGCCTCCAGGCAAAACGGCTATCTTGGCGGTGGAGATGTTACGCCATGGGCAGGCAAGACCGACAATGATTATACCTTCTATGTCAATTACTTGAGTCCTTCTAGCACTGCTCCTTCACAGGCGAGGGTTTATATCGATGGTTCGCAGCATAATATGTCGCTTGCCGATGGAAATTATACTGATGGCGCAAGATATGAATATACTACGACAATGCCCTCTGGCGGCCATTCATACTATTTCGAATTTATTGCTGGCGGAGAAACGATACGTTTCCCGAATGCTGGAAGTATCACCGGGCCTTCTGTGAACGCTTCCGCTTATATTGCATTCGATATAGGCACATCATCTTCGGGATTTGAACATTGGGCCGATTCATATTATGACGATTGGCAATGGGGAACTCCGTCTTATGGGCCAACTGCGGCATCGGTGCCACATGGAAGCAATGTTTGGGCGACTAAGATTGCTGGTGAGTACAGCGATTCCTCGCAATCTCATCTCACAACGCCAGCACTCGATCTAACAACAATAGAAAGTCCATATCTGACATATTGGCATTGGTATCGTTTCCAACCACCTAATAGCTATGGCTATCATGATGGTGGAAATATAAAAATATCTGTCGATGGCGGCGATCCATTTATCATTTTCCCACAGCATGGGTATGATCAAAATATGAGTCGATACAATCAATTAAATGACTATGAATTTGCATATGCTGATGATGCCAATGGCAATTTCTGGCAATTTGAATGTATCGACCTATCGCCCTGGGCCGGCCATTCGGTCACTATTTATTTCGATTTCGGAAGCAGCAGCGTAACGACCGATGCTGGCTGGTATATAAATGATATTGATATCCTGGCAGCGATTTCGGCCGGAATGACAGAACCGACATATACCATACCGGATAATCTCGAATTTTCCAGCTTCCCGAATCCTTTCAATGCCGAGACGCGATTCAGCCTGGAACTCCCTAATTCCGGCCATCTCAAAATCGATGTCTATGATATCGATGGCCGTTTGGTCGATAATGTCGAAACAGGATATTATGATGCTGGCAGGCATTTCTTCAATTGGGACGCTGGCGAGCTTTCAAATGGCGTATATTTCGCCAGATGTCAGGCAGAAAAAACTTCGAAGACTATCAAGTTATTATTGGTGAAATAGCTACATATTAGCAAATAGTAATTGTTTATAGCTGCTAAGTGGAGAGGTTGTCTCAAAGCATGTAGCCTAAAAAACAATAATATAGCGCTGCTGCAACTTAACTCAAACATCAATAAAACCTTATCAATTTTTAGCTGATTTAATCTAATATGCATTTTGCATTGTTATTCACAATTCTGTCTGATTGCCTGTAGAAGGAGATTTTCCAATAGCTTGAGCGTTGAGAAGCGAAACTTTTCAATGAGGTAAAAAATTTATTTAATTTACTTGACAACGAATAATCTATTTTTTATATTATTGAAATTAAATTCAAGCAAGGGGAGTCACCATGAAAAAGCTACTTTGTGTTTTACTCGCAATTTCTATATTTGCACAAATCCCAAATACAATAAAGTATCAGGGGAAATTAACCGATACCGATGGAATCGGCCTTAATGATAGCTATGACATGACATTTCGCATATACGATGACGAAGCAGCCGAAACAGCTATATGGACTGAAACTCATAGTGCTATTTCTGTCGTAAAAGGCTTATTCTCGGCCGAATTAGGCTCGCTTACGCCTTTCACGATGGATTTCGCCGATCAGTACTGGCTCGAAATCGAAATCGATGGCGATGTATTGTCGCCGATGCAGAAATTGACTGCCGAGGCATATGCCATGCGCGCGCTTGTTGCTGATTCCATCGCTGGCGGCGATATGGTAATCGAATCACGCGATACGATGATTGCTCATTGGGACAGCCTGCGCGGGATACCAGCCGGCTTTGCAGATGGCACCGATGACGATGACCTGAGCGATAATTCTATAGATGACCTATCCGATGTCAGCACCGCCCTTGCCACCGATGGCCAGGTTCTTAAATATGACAATGTCTCAGGCACATGGCTTCCAGCAGATGACATCGAAGGCTCTGGCGGGAGCGAAGTCATTATGGAATCCAGCGATAATTATCTTACCAAGTGGGGAGGCGATGATTCTTTGCACTATTCCAGCATTATTGAGACTGAAGATGGATTTGCTGGTATTGGGACTGAAACGCCAAATGCGCTTCTACATGTGAATAATTGGACAGGAATTTATGATACAAATTTTGTGCTGTATGATTTCGAAGGTACATCAATTGCGCCATTTACAACCGGAACCCCTCCTTTTGACTGGAGCATTACTGAAGACGATTTTTATCATGGTAGTCAATGTATTCATGCTCAAACTGCAGAATTCAATCTATTTTCTTTATGTGAATTTGATACAATCCTTGAGAAGACTACAGAATTTTCTTTCGCATATAAAGTAGAACTTGAAACTTCTTCACTTTCCAGTTTTACTTTCTATGTTAATGATGAATCATTTCTTAATGTTGATGAAGCTTCCTCATCTGGAGAGTGGACTGTTTTCACTATTACTCTTGAGCCAGGTGAATGTAATCTTAAATGGGAATTTTTTGGTAATAGTTCATATCCTACTGATGTAATTTATTTAGATTCTATTGCTTTTTTCTCTATGGAATCAGTAACATTTGGGGACATTAGTTTTTATTCTGATGGCGGAGATGGTTCATTTTCGGGCATTTTCATGGGTGGTAATGTAGGAATAGGCACAGAAAACCCTGATGCTCTACTACAAGTCAAAGGCGATGCTCTTATCGATGCTATCGACAGCACATTAGCTATTCGCACCGATGCACATAATGAATTTCATGGCGACACAATGACCAGCCAAAAAGAAGCAATCCGAATGGCCGGAAATACTTCCGATTATACTATTGCTGTGCAGGATGGCTCTGGTAGAATTCAGCATTATTGGAATTCATCTACTAATAGGCCCAGCAATAGATATCTTGTATCCGATGAGCCGGCTTGGATGTGGGATTTGACTATTAACAATGACCCATATATGGAGTTCAAATATGCTGCCGAAGGAGTCGAGGCCGACCCTATCACATGGGAGACTCACCTTGCTATAGGCACTGATGGTACAGTTACTGCCAATAGCTTCGAGGGTGATGGTTCACTGCTCACGGATATCAATGACCTTGATTGGTCATTCTCCGATGATGATATCTATTATGATGGCGCTGGCAATGTTGGTATTGGTACAACTACTCCAATATCTGCGCTGCAAGTTATCGATACATTAGTGACTGATTTTCTCGTAGTTCAACCTGATGCTGTTTATGAGCAGGCCTGGACCGGAAGTGCATACTTCAGTATTGCTACTTGTCCATCTACCGGGGTATCCAGAACTGTTTCATTTTCAGGTATTGAAGGGGTAATTTTGGATGTAGATATCGAAGTTTCTTTCAGTCATCCAAACACTGGAGAGCTAAAATTCTACGTTGAACATGGTACAAAATGGGCAATGCTCTCGTCTTTCAATGGGGGTACTGGTGAAAATTTTTTAAATACGGTTTTTGATGATGAAGCCGATGAATCGATTACTTCAGGCTCAGCGCCATTTACTGGTAGATTTAGGCCTGAATCGAGTTTATCTGAATTTGATGGTGAAGATCCAAATGGAGACTGGGTGTTAAAAGCTTGTACGGTCACGGACTATGGGCATGACTACCTTATGGAATTTAGGGTTACAATCATTGTTGCACCGTCCCATGGAGTCGCATCTTTTTATGGTGGTATAAACCATTTCGGGGATTACAACTTAGATGGTACTCTTCATACAAGTCAATTGGATGCAGATGCACTAAGCATTAACTCCTCCAATCCACATTCCCGCCTACATTTCGAGGAATTTGACGATGCCAATGGCGCGCTTGTAGATATCCGAAATACAAGTAATGATGTAGGCGCATATTCCGGCATTCGTTTCAAAAACCATGATAATGATGATGATGTCAATTACAAGGGCGGTATTTTTTGGGAACGTACAGCGAATTATGGCCGAGGAGATTTTCTATTTGCTACCGAAAACAACTCAAATAATGACAATGTAACTCCTTCTGACCATCGCATGGTAATATTGAAAAGTGGCGAGGTGGGAATCGGTATGCGCAATCCTGGCTTCGACCTCGAGGTAAATGGCGATGCCGCAAAACCCGGCGGCGGCTCATGGACATCATCATCAGATAGAAGGCTAAAAGACATACACCAGCCTTTCGATAAGGGCATCGATGAGCTTCTTGCGCTTCAGCCGTATTCCTATAACTACAAGCAGGATAATCCATTAGGCCTGCCATCGGATGAGGCATATATCGGCCTTATGGCGCAGGATGTCCAGGCAGTAATTCCAGAGGCGGTATCGACAAATGACCAGAGCGAGTTTCTATATCTTAATAATGACGCTGTGATTATGGCGATGATTAATGCGATTAAGGAGCATGAGAATGAGAATAAGCATCTTAAAGAAGAGATCGAAGCGCAGAAAACGATAATAAATGAACTGATTGAAAGAATTGAAACTTTGGAAAAAGAATAATCTGGAGAGGAGAACAATATGAAAGCAGGCCATTATATTCTACAGTTTTTTATCTTTGTGATTCTTTACGGTACTATCATGTACTTTTGGAATGATGACCCATTCAAAGTCATTGCAATTAAATCATTAGTAGTGGGCTTTGTTTATATTATTGTACAGATGGTTGTTTATTCCTTTTGGAAAAGGAAAAAAAATAAATAACTCTTTAAGATAACTCTTTAAGATAACTCTTTATCATTCAAAAGGCGAAGCACCAGAGCCTCGTGCTTATAATCTCCAAAGGCTCCATACTTGACAAAACGAATATATACTCTTCCAGGTTCTCGGAAGCTCCGCTTCAATTCTCTTTGATAGTTTGTGGAAACGCAGCTTCACAACGAGGATAAAAATACAAAATTGTTTATTTTACATAAATTTGTAACACTGAATCTGGGTATATAAAATTTATTGCAATTCGAATAAAAAATTGCCACAAAATAAACTAGCCTTCTCGACCCGAAAAATCTTCTTTTCATGTAATCTCCAAGCTCAATGAGCTAAATATTATTATTTTGGCAATTAGCCTAAGTTAGTTTATATTAAGAAGTTATCAACATGTGTAAAAATTTCCCATAAGAATTTTGCCTTTTCGAATATATACGGCTCGATGGCTTGATTTCACTGGATTTTTTGCTTCTGGCATACAATTTGCAGATTAAATAGGCAGATAAACACTATGAAGGAGCGTAAAAATGACCAGAAAAGAAATGGAACAAGTCCTCGCAGCGAAGGCGCTTATCTACGCCCTCGCTGGAAGAGTTGAAAAGTCCGAGAAAATTCGTTCAATCCTGATTAATTTGCAAAGAAAGAAGAAAAATCTCGCTAAAATGTAATTGTTTTTAGACTATCGTATCGAGCGCAGTTCTGAGGTCATCGATAAGGTCATCGATATCTTCGATACCCAGAGACAATCTTGTAAATCCCGGAATGATGCCAACTTCATCGAGTTCTTCCTGGGTCAGTGGCGCATGGGATGTATTAAATGGCATTTCGATAAGGGATTCTACTCCGCCGAGTGATGTGGCCTCGACAGGGAATTTTAGATTCTTGAGCATCTTCAGGCCGGCATCATTACCGCCTTTGACTACAAAAGAGATAAGCCCGCCATAATATTTCAGCAGTTTACTCGCCATCTTATGATTGGGATGATCTTCCAATCCAGGATAGATAACCTTCTCGATAGCTTTGTGTTTTGTCATAAATTTTGCCATCTTCATAGCATTCTCGCTCTGGCGTTGATAGCGAAGTGGCAATGTCTTCATGCCTCTTTCCAAAAGGAATGCAGCAAAAGGATCGGCATTTGCACCCAATGATATAGAAGTCGTCCATACCTTTTTCATAAGCTCATCACGGCCGCAGACTACTCCACCAACGATATCGGAATGGCCGCCAAGGAATTTAGTACTGGACTCGAGTACAATATCCACGCCATGCTCCAGCGGACGGAAATTTGCAGGCGATGCAAATGTATTATCGATTATCGATACAAGTCCATGTTTTTTCGCTATTTCTACTATTGCCGGGATATTAGGCACCTTAAGAAGTGGATTGGTAATTGTTTCGAAATAGAGGACCTTCGTATTGTCTTTGACGGCTGCTTCTATTGCATCGGCATCAGAAGGATCGACATTGATTATTTCGATACCGAATCTGGAGAGTTCGCGATTAATCAGCGCGACTGTTCCGCCGTAGATATCCAAAGATGTAACCAGCGAATCACCGCTATTTAGGAAAGACATAAGCGCTGCCGATATCGCTCCAAGCCCGGATGCATAGACTTCGCCACGTTCTGCGCCGTGAAGGTCGGCGAATCTTTCCGCTGCATTGCGAATTGTCGGATTACCCAGGCGCGTATAGAGATTGACTCCGCGAGTATTGCCGGAAAGGATCTCTTTGTATTGCTCATCGCCAAGAAAAAATGTCGATGATTGATAAATCGGGAAAACAGCTGGTTTGCCTGGGCCTCTGTGCGATTCGGGATGTCTGCCATGGACTGCGATAGTACTTTCTTTCATGATGCCTACTTTCTAGTTAAAGACAAATACCTAAATAAATGCCTTCTTTCTTAAGGTAAATTGATTATAGTTTTCAAAAAACCTAGTAAATTATGGCATTTATTTTGTTAGGCAAGCAAAATATTGGGTATTGAGATTAAGTTTTGATAGGTTATGGATTCGCCTTCAGGGAAATGTCTCAATTCTGTTTTATCGGAATGCAAACTTTTCTATTTGCATAATTTTTAGCGACTTATAGCTATGGAACTAATTAACCTATATGGAGATATTCAGTAACAATATAAATAAGGCTACTGCCTTACTTCAAAATATTAATGATAGAATCTGGCCAGTTCAGATTTGATAATTACTGTTTCTCTGCTTCTTCGACCCAATCAGATAAAACATCGATAATCTGTTTTGCCTGTTTGACGCTGGAGATATTGAATTTGGATTTCGGACGATAATAGCCACCCTGCTTTTGATAGCGTCTTATGGTATATTTATCCGGGCCATATTGTTCATCTTTTCTGCTCCAAAGTTTATAGCGGAAAATTATCGTAGTCCATAAACCTTTTGTAAGGACTTCTTTATCCAGCTCTTTGGTTAATATAAGGTCGTCTTCTTCGTATTGTATCGTAAGTTCTTCTATTGTCTCAGCCATTTTATCTCCTCTATTTATTGGATTAATTTACTTATCAAATCTTGAATATAGCCTAAATTCTTATTTTTACAACCATTAATTCTCTTCTAAAGCCATATATAAATAACATATATAATGCATAATATGAATGAAGCAAAAAGCTTTACTGATGTTTTATCCTGAGAACTATAACAATGCAGAACAGTGCATTGCCTATAACCACCTGGTAGGGGCTGCTCGCGAGCAGCCCCTACCGGTGATATTGGTGATTTTGTAATTTAATGAAAGGTTGCTCC
>JBKHBT010000117.1:0-9073 GCA_046542255.1 Candidatus Zixiibacteriota bacterium
ATTCCTTCTCATTTAATGTGTTTTGTCTCAATCGATACTTAAAGTCTGGAGATGGGAAGTATTTATTATTAAATACTTTTAGCCTGTCAAGTAATTCATTCTCAAATTTCATAATATTTGATTTTAATACAAAATCTTCGAGAGAGTGTGTCATTGCCTTAGAATAGTGCTCAAGTTTTAAAAGGTCATGATCACTAACTTTAACATTGGAAATCAAAGCATTAAACTCAGAAACATCAATTCCAACAGCATTTATACCTAGTTCATTAGCTTGCACCAATGTAGTTCCACTTCCACAAAATGGATCAAGGATTACATCACCTTTTTTAAAAAAAATTTCCTTTTTAAATTGATCTGTGTGGTTATCCAAAAAATACTCAACTAATTGCGGTATGAATTTTCCTTTATAAGGATGTAATCGATGTACATGTTTTGTACGTTCTTTTTCTTTTACATTATCAAATGATAGAGACCAATTAAGGTCATCTCCAAGTTTTTTTTTCCAATTTAATTCTTTTTTGCCATAATATGAATTATAATAACTTTTTAGGTCATTCAATTCAACAACAGTTGTGCCATTCTTTTTAATTTTCTTTACTTTTCCGTATTGTATCAAATATGAGATATTTGAAGGTTCAATATTTATTTTAAGATTTTCGCTTGCCCAGGTCGCAGCTTGTTCAATTGTCATATATTCATGCATCTTTTACCTCCTAATTTAATAAATTAAAATTTATACTTATGTCAATGAATAAAAAAGGATAAGAGAGAGCGATCAAAAAAACCTTGCTATCCAAAAAGAAACATGCTATATTATACATAAATACAAAAATACATAAATACATTTTGTAATGTGTATGAAAACTTGGGAATTATTAATTCAAACGGAAGGAAAGGCGATGAAGAAAGTCTTCATTACAACATTGATTTTGGCAATCACTGGTTTGCTTTTTGCAAATCCAAGTTATTGGGGAACCACAGGGCTTCTGCACACTATAGCTGCGGAGAATAATGGAGCTGGATACCTCTCGGTTTCATTTTATGGCAATTATTTCCAAGAAGACCTAAAAAGGCAGATTTCTGATGCCGACCTTATGCATTATACAGAACGCCATGCAAATGGCTGGATTGCAGCATCTTATACGCTATGGGATTTCATGGAAGTCTCCGGTGGTGTGCGAGCTCTTGCTGTTACAGATGATTTAGTTTTCGGAAGCGAGAGGCCAACAGAATTCGATCTCGATGATTCATTCGTGGGACTGAAACTTAGCCATTTTCCTGCTGATTGGCTTGGAATAAGCGGTTATGGCCGCTTTACTTTCCCGACTGGAAGCCAGACATTTCGCAATGAAAGATTCGCTAATCAAGATAATACTTATACAGGTGTCGGTGCAGTAACTATTGCTATGGATGAAGCTATTCCCAATATTCCTGTGCATCTTCATCTTAATGGTGGATATATTGCAAACAGGACAACAGCAGAACCAGATGCCGAAGAGGAAACCGATAATATAATTACATACGGCGCAGCAGCAGAATTCCACACATCCAAAATGCTAAATGTCTTCGTTGACTATTATGGCGAGATTTCCGATCGTGAAGACTATGCCAATCCTATGAAAATTACACCGGGAATTAGATTTAGTTCAGGACAATTTGCATTCGATTTTGGTGTCGATATTGGTATCGGCGACAGAGGCGTACAACCGGTAAGAAATCTTCAGAATATGTCGTGGAAGATAGTCAGCGGAATTTCTTTTATGGTTGAGGCTGACGTAGAACCTCCTAAGCTCGTATTTGCCGATGTCTCTGGAAGAGTAATCGATGAGGATACAGGCGATCCCATAGAAGGTGCGAGAATCACTACCGA
Source organism: Candidatus Zixiibacteriota bacterium (assembly GCA_046542255.1). GTDB lineage: Bacteria > UBP14 > UBA6098 > JBKHBT01 > JBKHBT01 > JBKHBT01. The sequence continues at coordinate 1,871 of JBKHBT010000117.1, forward strand.
TGATACAACCTGGAATCAACCTGTTACAACTGACCAAAACGGAAGCTATAAAATCACACTTAGCCAGGGAGTACATAATGTTCTATTTTCAGCGCCTGAATACAAAGAATTCTCCAAATCAGTAGCTGTACGAGATTCTTACGGCATAGCTCTCGATGCTCAACTCAAGCCATCGACAAGATACGGAACTATTGCTGGAAAGATCTCCAATGCTAAAACAGAAGCTGGACTATCCGCACAGATTTCATTCCCGGAAGAAAACATCGATGAAATAGTGGCTGGGAATAATGGAGTCTATAAAAAGAAATTGCCAGTCGGTGCTTATGCAATGAAAATTATTGTTCCTGAATTTCGTACAAGGACCGAAGTTGTAGTTATAGAGGCTAATAAGACGATTCAAAAAGATGTAGCCATGCAGCCAATAAAAACCGAGACTGATGGGAAACTAAAAGGCAATATTGTCGATGAAAGAGCAGGGAAAGGCCTTGTTGGATTTGTCAAAGTTATGGAACCGGGTTTCGAGGAAGTGCAAAGTGATCCTGAAACTGGCGCGTATTCAATGAATTTGCCCGAAGGCACATATAATCTTCAGATAGTAGCCCCTGGTTACCAGATCAAGAATTTCACTGCCGAAATCAAAGCAGGTGAAACCACGATTATGGAAAATGAACTGAAGCCGATTCCGCATGGTACAGTAACCGGCAAAGTTACAGTAACAAAGACCGGGGAACCACTGCGTGCAACAATCGTTTTCCCCGATACAGATATCGAACCGATTGTCGCTAATGCAAATGGCATTTACAAGGTTACTCTTACACCAGGTACATATTCTATATCAGCGGAATACCCCGGACATATTACGCAGGTTTTCCCGATAGTTGTCAAAGAAGATGAGACAACTGTCCGCGACTTTGAGCTTGTTAAACCAGGCGAAAAGATTACTCTCGAAGGGATCTATTTCGAATTCGATAAGGCACAAATCAAACCGGAATCGAAGCCGACACTCGATAGAGCGATTAAGATTTTGAAGGATAATCCCGATATCGATGTTACAATAGAAGGCCATACCGATGATGTTGGTACACATTCTTACAATCTAGACCTATCTCATCGTCGAGCCGATGCTGTCAAGGCTTATCTTGTCCGCGAAGGCGGTATCGATGCTGACAGGTTAGAAACCACTGGCAAAGGCGAAACAGAACCGATTGCCTCGAATGAAACCCCACAGGGCAGAAGCCTAAACAGAAGGATTGAATTTATTGTAGAAGAATAAATTCGCCTTATCAACCCACATTAGAAAAGGAGAGTTTCTCGGAGGCTCTCCTTTTTTATTGCTAAATTTACATTAGACGTTATATCAAGTCATTGAAACTATAATAATTTTATAGATATAGCGATAGACATTAAGAGCAAAATACCTGTGAGACTTCGGCTTAATATCAAGCAGCCATTCGCCTATTGAATTTCTTTCTAATGATTTCACCCAAAGTGAATGGATCGAATGGTTTTGTAATATAATCGGCTGCGCCGAGTTTGAATGCTCTTTCTACATCTCCGAGCATCCCTTTGGCAGTCAACATGAAAACCGGTATATGAGACATCCAGTCATCCCGTGAAATAATTTCGAGAACCTCATAGCCATCCATCTCAGGCATCATAATGTCAAGCAAAATAAGCTGAGGCTTGAACCGGCGTATCATTTTCAGGCCTTCTACCCCATTTTTCGCCAATTCAACATCGAAGCCATCAAATGTCAAATTATATTCTAATAGCTCACGTATTTTCTTATCATCATCGATAACCAGTACTTTTATTATATCTCGCACTTTGAACATCCAATGCTATTTATTAATCATTATCAATTGCGAATCACTTAAAGTATCACTCTTTGCGAATTTGGTACTTCGCGGTAGAATGACAGTAAAAATAGAGCCTTTTTGCGGTACACTTTCTACTTCTATGCTTCCACCATGCAAATCGACAATTCGCTTGGTAATAGCAAGCCCCAGTCCAGTTCCCGGAATTTCCATTCCCGGCCGCTCTATTCTATAAAATCGGTCAAAAATAGCTTCAAGTTTAGCTTTGGGTATGCCAATTCCGCTATCTTTTACAAAAATTTTAATATTTTCATTATCGTAAACAGAATCCACATTCACTTTACCATCAGATAATGTGAATTTCACTGCATTGGATACCAAATTCATAATAACCGAATAGATTCTACGGTTATCGCCAATATAGAGAGGGAAGTTAGGCTCAAAATTCTCTTCTAACTGGATATCTTTTTTTTGGGCATTGGGCATTATAGCTTCAATTACTTCATGAACAATCGCCGGAATATCGATTTGATCGAGAACCAATCTCATTCTTCCCGATTCCATTCTGGAAAATTCCAAAAGATCATCTACAAGGGCTTTCAACCGATCGGCTTCATCGTTGACAATGTTTAGAAACTTTGCCTGGATTTTCTTTGGCATTTTAGGATCCCGAAGAATAGTTGCTGCATAGCCCTTTATTGATGTGAGCGGCGTTCTAAGCTCATGAGATATAGATGATATAAAATCATCCTTCATTCTTTCTATTTCGCGTTTTTCAGATACATCGCGAATAATAAGTACAACACCGATAATATTTTCATCAACGTCCAAAATGGGCGCCGCTGAGCCTTCTACGAAGATATCGTTATCCTCCTTTGATTGAATCATAGTGTCTTCTGGAAGATAATATATTTCTCCGGTACCGAGAACTTTATCGACAGGATTTTCCAGCCAGAATCCCTCATGTTCATTGTAGAATTTTATTATTTCACTCATCTTTCTGCCAACAACCTCTTCACTATTAAAACCTGTTAAAACCGATGCCATAGCATTAAATAGGATAATATTGCCATCGTTGTCAAAAGATATAAGCCCCTCACTCATACTCGAGAGGGTAATTCTAAGTCGTCTATTGGATGCCTCGAGATCATTGGTTCTTCTTTGAATGAGAACCTCGAGGTTTTCATTATGCATTCGCAACTTTTTCTCGAGTTTGTGGCGATAAAGCCCCATTTCGATAGTTGTATGAAGCTCACGTTCATTGACAGGTTTTAAGATATAACCAAATGGAAATGAAGTTTTCGACCTTTCCAGGGTTTCGCTATCTGCAAAACCTGTGATATAGATTACGGGAATATCGAATTTACTTTTTATTATCTCTGCAGCTTCGATTCCATCCATTTTGCCTTTTAGGTGAATATCCATAAGTACAAGATCAACCGAGTCTTCTTTTGCCTTCTCGATAGCATCCTTACCGTTATCGACAATGTCCGAAATAGCATATTCCAGAACCTGAAGCATATATTCTATAACCAGGCCAATTTCTTTTTCATCTTCGACAATGAGTATTTTACTTTTTCCCATATAGCCCTTAGAGCTTAGTGTTTAGAATAAAATATTGTAACTAATGAAATTAGACAAATCTTTTCTCAGGCAGCAATATTTTCTTTCATAGAAAGGACTCGATAAAGAGTACTTAGCAATTTTTCTGCTTCATAGGGTTTAACTACAACATCTACGAAACCATATTCTTCATAATTCGACATAATCTGGTCATTCGAATAGCCACTGGAGACGATAGCGGTAATATTTTCATCGATTTGTTTCAATTTTTCGATTGCTTCTTTACCGCCCATCGCACCAGGAACAGTCAGATCGAAGATCACAGCATCAAATGGTTTGTTTTTTTTCATAGCTTCTGTATATTTTTTTATTGCATTCTGTCCATTATTTGCCAATTCGACTTTATAACCGAAATGCTCTAACATGCCTTCTGCAATATCACGGATAATCTCCTCATCGTCCATGACAAGAATCTTTTTGCCCGCCACCACTTCTATTTCAGCTTCTGGTATATCGGTATTTGTCTCTTTCGGAAGGTTTTTAGTAGCGGGAATATATATAGTAAAACATGAACCTACGCTGAGTTTTGATTTTACTGTAATATGTCCTTCATGATTTTTAATAATCGAATATGAAGTCGCAAGGCCAAGGCCTGTGCCTTTATCACGTGTAGTAAAATATGGATCGAATATTTTATTTATATTTTCCTGGCTAATCCCTGTTCCATTATCGATGATATCGATTTTGATATAGTCACCCGACTCTAGTGGTACTGTATTATTATCATTTAGATGATGATTTTGGGCATTTATTGTTATCTGGCCTCCATCAGGCATAGCATGAATAGCATTTATCACAATATTATTTAGCACTTGAGAAAATTGCCCTCTATCGACATCGGCTGCAAGCAAATTGTCATCGATATCGAAAAAGGCTTTTATATTTTTTCCTCTTATGATAAATTCGACTGTATCGCGCAGAATATTTTCTATTGAGGAGGTTTCTCTGACAGGCATCCCCCCACGTGAGAAAGTCAGGAGTTGTTGCGTAAGATCTCTTGCCCTTACAGTTGCCAATTCGGATTCGATCAGTAACTTATATTCTTTGCTTCCCTTTTTAAGAGATAATCTTGCAAGCGAAATGTTACCCAGAATACCTGTTAGCACATTATTGAAGTCATGGGCAATGCCACCAGCAAGAAGGCCTAATGACTCCAGCTTCTGTACTCGAAGCAACTCTTTTTCCATCATATATTTTTCTGTCTCATCCCAAATATAATAGCGAATATTCTCATTATGCTCTTCTGTTGGAACAGCATCCACAACTATGTATATGGCCTTTTTGTCTTTGCGTTTTGCTTTTAGGTCTATTCGACTGGATTTCGAAGAATTCTCTAATTGCTTTTTGACATTTCTAAAGACAGTTTTGCTTTCTTCATCGATAACATCTTGAAGAGAAAGATTTTGAATATCATCGAAATCAAAACCAAAAATCTCAAGAAACATATCATTGTAATATATGATCTCATCGTTTTGATCTTCAATTATTATACCCATATTAGCTTTTTCGACCAGATTCATATAGCTTCTTCTCGACCGCTCGAGTTCTTTTTCGGTATCTACTCTATCGGTAATATCTATACAGCTACCCATAATTCCAATTCTGCTTCCGCTCTGATGATGAAAAGAGCTGGCACCGAGATGCAAAACCAATTGATTGCCTTTCGAAGTTTCGGAATGCACCTCTCCAGAGAAGCGGCCGAATTTTTTGATTTCAACGAGCATCCTATTGCTCTCTTCGAAGAAAACAGACAGTGCGGTGGATTTCATTATTTCATCTGCTTCGAAACCGAACATTTCGAGAAAGGCATCATTAACCCAATTTACATTTCCATCAATATCTGTAAAGAAAATCGCATTTATAGATGTGTCGATTGCTGTTTCCATAACAGCTAGCATTTCCTGAGTCATATTTCTTTCTGTTAAATCGCGTGATATCATCATCACGATTTTCTCACCATCCATTTCGAAGAGCCTGCTATTGCTTTCAAATGGTATCGATTGGCCTTTTCGTGTTATAAATTCTACTTCACAGATCATATTATGGACATTGCCAATTCTATTCAAATAGATTTCTTTTGTGATATCCATTTGAGGATTAAAAAGCTCGAAGACACTCATCCTATAAAGTTCTTCTCGAGTATATCCCAGTTCTTCACATGCTCTGTCATTGACTTCAAGCAATCTTCCCGGGCGAAGGCCATCATAGGCAAATACCAGAACCATATCATTGCCGGAATTAAAAAGCATTCGATATCTATTTTCTCTTTCGCGAATTTTTCGGGCTGATTCACGCATATCTGTCATATTACGTCCGATAAAGACATAGCTTTTTACACCATTTCTTTGATTGGAAAATTTTGTAAGCGAACAGGAAATATAAAGCCTTTTTTGGCTTTTGGTAAGAAATTCCCATTGCATATATTCCTTTGAACGTGATAATTGACTGGTAATTTTTTCGAAATCCAGGCCATAAGGTACAAGTCTATCGGTTTTCATACCAATCAACTCGCTTTTGGAATATTCTAAGGCATGGCATGCTGCTGGATTGACATCTATAATCTCCCCATTCGAGTCTATGATAAACATCAAATCAGACATTGTCGTTACTATTTTATCAGCCGCTGATTTGACAGTTATTGAAAATAAATTGGGCCTTGAAATCGCAGGCAAGATTATAAATACTACAAAAGACAGGCTAAAACTTGAAATAATGGGCACAGAAATTCCGAGGTCGGGCAAAATATAGTCTGAAAATAGACTAAATAGAATCAAGAATCCAAAACCGGCTGTTAGTAATTTGGCTTGCGATTTTTTTGTATAGTTCATAGAAGATTTATAATATCGATAGCTAATATAGAGCATGAAAATACAAAGCCCGAGACTCCATACACTGGATAATATACCCAAAAAATTTCCGTTAAAACCAAAAACAGCAGTTTTTGGCGTAGCCACAAATTCTTTTTGAGAATTAATAAGGTCAACTATCATAAATGTGATTGGTGGAACGTATAGAAATACATATGTTGAGAAATGTCGTAGCCATCTCTTCCTTTGACAGAAGATTATTATAAAATGAAGTGCAAGTGGATAAAACAAGTAGCGAATAAAGCTAATATGCGCCCAGAATTTGGCTGTTTCTTTATCCAGCGATAAAATATAGCCCATTTCGGCAATACCCGAAGAAGTAACAAGAAGGCAAATCAACATAAATATTTGATTAAGCTTGATTTCTGGGTGTTTGAGATAAACGTAGATACCGACCAAAAAGGATACCGCAATAGCAAAAAATGAGAAAAACGATATTAAAAGCATCTATATTATCCTTCCGAATCTTTCCCTTATGACAGAACCTGTCATAATATATTTCGGAAGAAAAAAGGCCTTATTGAGAAAAAAAATTGATTAAACAGGCCATCAAAAATTTAGAATTTGTTGCTCTTTTTGGAAAATTCAATTATCTATTAAAAAGTTTCATTATAACTAAAAAACTACATAAACTATAAATATATTTGATATATAATATATAATTTAACGGCTTTACTGGTGTTTTAGCGAGAAGTATGACAATCCGGAACTGCGCATTGTCTGAAAAACAAATCGGGCGATATGGCAAATACGATTGTTAATGCGGCTGGTTTAAGTATGCCCAAGCTTTTAGGGCATATTTTTTATGCTTTTTTTAAAATGTTGTAAAATATCGTAATTTATTGCAAAAATTTCCACAAATTGATGAGTTGTTAAATAATCGGAAGGTTTAGTTT
>JBKHBT010000118.1:0-9004 GCA_046542255.1 Candidatus Zixiibacteriota bacterium
TACTGATGTTTTAGCCTGAAAAGTATGACAATGCGGAACAGCGCATTGTCTGTATCTGGGCGGCATTCCAATATTGATCGTGTGTTCTGGCATTTTCGAATTCTTCAGTAGTATAGATGTATTCGCGTTTGTCTGCGCTGTGGAACTTCAAGGTATCTTTTGCCCATTTATAGAGAAAATGCTCCAGCGAATCGTAATTATGATTGTAATGACAGAAATTTATGGCAAGTTCTCTGCGAATTACCAGTTGTTCGATAAATGCTTCACCATTTTGCTCGCTCATTTTAACTGCATTTGCTATAAAAACCGGCGAAATTTGGCCAAAATGTAGATAAGGACTAAGATTCGATATATAATCTAATGTCGGGTCATTGCTTTTTTTATCATAGCTGGCTAGCTTTTCATCGATGAATTTACGAAGATAGACTTTAGCCTCCGATAATCCGCCTTTGTATTTAGCAACCGGTTTTACCGACCTATCGATGTCGAGTTTATCGAGCAATGTTTCGATATTGCTAAAATCTTCTGAATAGAGATTAGGATCATCGATTTCTGTTGAATTGATTTTGGGATTTCTTTCATGAAGGCTTATCAGATATTCATCCATTAACTTCAAAATTTTGGGGCGGAGGGTTCTTGCAGCATATTCTTCCTTTTGTGATGCAGTCTCCACAGGAACTACAATATCCGATTCGATTTGATATACGCAGCAATCTATATTATTTGCAGCATATTCTCGCCATTTTCGCTGGATATTAAGATACCCCATATCGAATATCACACAGGAAGCTTTTTTGTTGAGCCGTACTATACCTTCATGAGGTTTTTCGATACGGATTATTAGGTTAATCCCTCTTTTTTCGAGTGCTTCTCCAGTTTCGCTCAATCCTTCCAGCATGAATCTATAGTGGCGAAGATTTGCCTCCGGAAATTTATCTGTAATACCGAAATATACAATAAGAGGTAATTCTAATTCATTGGCTATTTCGATTGCGAATTCGAGAGCATGATTATAGTCGGCTCTTTGCGATTGCTGCATCCAATAGATGACATAATCTCGGCCTTCGATGATTTCTTTTTTATCTAGCTTTTTAATTCTCGTATTTTTAAACATAATAAAAAAGCCCCTGCAATTACAGGGGCTATAAATAATATTTTGGAATTTCTATTTGAGCAGGAACATGCCTTTGGCTTCGAGATGATTTTCGGTAACTATTCTGTAGATATAGTAACCGGAAGTTTGTGTTCTTCCATAGTCATCTTTGCCATCCCAAACCAACTGATTTATTCCGGCTTCGGCTATGCCATTGTATAGATTGGCAATCCTTCGTCCTTCAGCATCATGGATACTAAGCTCGACATGCATCTTCTCAGGAACCTCATATCTAATCGATGTAGCCGCATTGAAAGGATTAGGTACATTCTGATGAAGTATTACCTGGCTTGGAAGCATATTGGATTCGTTCTCATCGATTGCCCAATTCATATTGCTGACTACTTCGATGATATCGCCGCAGATGCTTTCATAGTAAAGTGTGACTTCATACCATGTTTCTCTGTCCTCGACAAATTCGAGATCTGTCGATGCGGAATTAAATACGATAAGCGAATCATCCCAGATAGTAATACAATCATCTTCGCCATAGAATTCATCGGAATCGACAGTGACAACCAATGTCGATTCAATTATACCACTGCAACCATCAATAAACCAGTTTTGAACCAAATCACCGACAAAATATGTATCGAGTGCAGTTACTTCTGGAGCTTCAATGTCCACACGATAGGTATAACAAAGTGGTAAACCAGTTGCCCAATTGCTATGAATATCGGCAGCAGCTAAAACGCAGAATATTATACTATCGCATTCGGCATAATCTGTTTCTGGTGTATATGTGAGTAAGGATTCTTCAAAGGTAAGCGAAGGACTGCTGATAGAAAGAGTATCTTCATTTCCCAGTGCTACTTCGATAGTCGAACGGCTAACTCCATCAGGGTCTGTAATAAGGATTTCGATAGGTGAATCGGCCATACAAAGATAGCCGCTGGTATTTAGGAATTCGACTTCTGGGCCAGATGGGTCATAATAATATGTTACGCAGAATTCACTAGCATTGAATTCGCCAACATGAACAGAATCGGTAATATTGAAGCATAACTCGATTTCATCGCCGATTTCTGGGCGGAAGCCTGTCGAATCATTCACAAAAGTCAGATGTGTATCATCGATCCAGTAAAGTGCGCCATCATCGATAGAATATTCCATATCGCCATCGATCGTAACGGTAGCATTGTGATGGCATAGGCCCGCAAGCTCATCGCTAAGCTCGATAGTGGAAGAGAATCTCCATGACGGCAATGCGGCATCATCAGCCGGCTCGATAGATTCCATTACAGGAGCATCAAGATCGATCGTGAAGCTATAGTTTGTCTCTGTTCTTGTGTCCAGTGGAGTTTCAAAGGTATCCATCGCAGCGATGAATTCAACTTCTACAATATGGCCAGATTCCCATACTCCGGGCGGCGAATATGTATGAAGCGAATCATCAGTATGCTCGACATCGTCATAACCAAGCTCGATTCCATCGATAGTATATTCGACAGATTCAGGTAAGATACCATTACCATCATATAGGTAGAATCTGACATCCTGATTATTATTTGAACTATACCATCCATTTTTGGGAAGGTCTGCTCTTGTCTGTGGCCCATGAGCATTTATATGGAACCACCATGAAACCGGGCAATCAGGAGCAAGATTTGGCGGGCCATAATGAATCGAGTCGGCTACTTCTTCCAAAACGAAGTCCACGCGGCCATCAGGATATCGCTCGCCGATATCAGCGAGTTGGAAGAGCAAAATATCATCATCTTCTTCATCAGTAAGGGTGTCGATCTCGACAAAATCTGGCAAATCATAGCCATAATAATTGGATGTTGTGTAGTCATCAGTAATCTCGACTCTTGCCGACCATGGATCGACCTCGCCCATATTGTCGTAGATTTCGATATAAGGGGCGATGAGTGAATCATTGCATACAGAATCATCAGGTGGCCAATAATCGCCAATAATCGGCCCGGTGCGATCGATTCTAAAATAACTTAAAATGGAATCAGATGCATTGTAACATCCATGTAAATCACCCATTCCATTACAGATTATATAAATCTGGTCTCCATCTCTATATGCACTATCGCTGACCATCACAAGTGTATCTCTATTTCTCAAAAATAAAGTTGTATCCGGCCTCATATCGATTCTTGTTGGCCCTTGCATTAGATATGCATCAACATTATGAATATCGACACCAGCATCTGGATCATCAGCATAAATAAGGACTTCCTGGTCAGGTAGGCTGGATCTTGCGCCAAAGAATGGCAAAACAAGCTCATATTCCGGTGGCATAAAATCAGAACCGGGTACATTTATTGTGTCATAAATAGTTGTAGTTTTTAAGAGATATGTCGTATCGATTGTTGAATCTGGATGAGTATAAAGCGACTCGATTTCGGCTTCAAATACTACTTCGATTGGGTATTCAGTATTTTCTGTTGGTCTTGCATCGATTTGCAATTCCCAGAAACCAGTTCTAATACCGCCGGCTGTTATCCAATCATCGATATCATGAATTGGTTCCATCCCTGTAAAAACCCCGGTGGGTAGATGAAGCTCTGCGGACATATCGCGCATTCTAAAAATTGTCCTATTAAAAGCAGTATAGTTTAAATTAAATCTACTCGGTATATATCCACAATCGATAACAGAGATATTTGTCGGCATAACATGCCTGACTGCGATCGCTCCATCAGTTGCAGAACCAGTTGCAGTTCCAAAAGGAAATTGGACAATCTTAGATTCACCAGCAGGTAGCGGGTTCAGTGAGTCATAGTCCCACCACATAATAACAGCGGTACCTTCAATACGGCCAACTGTTGCTTCTGGCCGCCAAACTATATTTAAGGCCTCTCTATCATCGGTTATCATGATTCTATCGGGGCGGCTGTGTGGCCCTGCACTAAGGTCGCAAATGGCTGCATAAATCGAATCTTCATCGAATGGGCTTTCAATCCAATACTCAGGAACATCCTCATCGCGAAAGTATCGAATAGAATCTTCATAAGCAGTGCCATCTGGAAAGACAATGGGTACATCGTCATGGCCAGCAACTCTTGTATCGATAACCTTAAGAACGCCGACTTCTGCTGGTTCATCTCCTTGGTTAGCGATAATATATTCTATAATTACAGCACCAGCGGAGTCTTCTTCGAAATCCTGTACGCGAACCTGCTGCATTATGTAGAAATCACCGATTTCCCATTCGGTTAGAAATCCTATACTTGTAAGGGATACAGTTGGATATGGCAATTCTTCTAATCCAGGAATCACTGAAGCAGCTTCAGGGTCATTTGTATAAACTGTTCCATCGAGATAAACATTAAATTTCGAAGTATTACCGCCATACCGATAATTTCCAGACGTGAGTTGAACAGGATTTAATGTATCATCTGGATTGGGTATTCCAATATTGAATTTTCCAGATGAATTATCCCAACCAATGCCGATGAATTCACCTTCGTGATACTCTTGAGCGAATAAAACGCTGGAAATAAGAAACAGAAGTAACAAAATCTTTTTCATAGGTCCCTCCTTATGAATTTAGTCTTTAATTGTAAATCTTATTCTCAAAAAAGCATTCCCAACGGAACTTTCGAGAAAGATAAGTTCTTCATACCGGCCCTGTGGTGTTCTTTTCGGTATGTAAACGCTAATGTAAGCCTCAGCAGGCTTTTTACTGCTTATGTCATAATTATTATCATAAAATACCCAGGTAGAATCATGGACTCTTTTGTAACCAGGTGTAGGCAGAATTGTAATCTTTCCGACAGGCGATTCCGGGTCCAGAGGCTCGAGAGTGATGTCATGATTGTAATAAAGCCCGGTATAAATTTCGACTTTATTGATATACTCTTTGCCTCTTTCTATCTCACCGAGTTCTATCGCCGATGGCACAAAAACATATTCATTTTCTTCGAAAACAGTCGGCACGACACCGGCTTTTGCTTCTGTTTCTAATCTGAATTGCAAAAATGCGCCGAGAACTAAACTTCCCATGCCTTCTTTGCTGATTGGCGAAACACTGACACCTACAAGATAGTGTCTATTGTACCATTGATCATTATCAGGAAATTTGATATACATTGGATTATCGGTAACACTTGTTTCAGGCCCGGGTACCAGCAGGGTATCGATCTCTGTCCAAAACCAATCTGGATTATGAATATCGACATAGCCAGTTATTTTGGTATTGGCTTCAGAAGGCTTGATAGGCTCGATGTGATATGTCACATTGGATGGTGCGCCAAATACTCTTATAATATGCCCATATTCTTTGTAGATATCTATAACTTCGCCCGGAGGAATATCAGTTGCTACAATAGTAGCTGGAGATATTTTGATTCCTATTCCAAAGCCTATTCCAACTATGACAATAAGTAAAATAAGCACAACTTTACGCATAATAACTCCTTTTTTCAAAATATATCAAATATAACCTATACTAGCAAGTATAATTCTATTAAAAAATACATCAAAAAATTAAAATGAAAAGTTATTTTCAATAATACGCCGTTTTTTGCCGATATTTTTTGAGAAAAGTATTGAATTGGCTTGCTTTGTAGTCAAAATTTATTAAATTCAGTAATTAAATATGTGCTAAACAAATCTGGAGGTAATATGCTTAAAGAATATACCACAATCAAAGAAGTAACAGGTCCCCTCGTTCTGGTGGATGAGGTCGAGGGCGTAACATTTGAGGAATTAGTCGAGATCACGCTTCCGGATGGCTCCAAAAGGCGTGGCAAGGTTCTGATGATCGACCATGATAAGGCTTTGGTTCAGCTTTTCGAAGGCGCCACGGGCGTGGATGTTTTCGGCTCGAGGGTGCGTTTTCTTGGCCGTGGTATCCGACTGGGCGTATCTCCAGATATGCTCGGCCGTGTTTTTGATGGCCTTGGAAGGCCCAATGACGATGGCCCGGAGATTATACCAGAAAAAAGACTCGATATCAATGGTTATCCAATCAATCCATACAGAAGAGAATTTCCGGCCGAATTTATCCAGACGGGTATTTCTGCAATCGATGGGCTAAATACATTAGTCCGTGGGCAAAAGCTGCCGATTTTTTCCGCTTCAGGGCTTCCGCATAATGAACTCGCCGCACAGATTGCAAGGCAGTCCAAAGTTGTCGGGCATAATGAGCCATTTGGCGTTGTGTTCGCTGCGATGGGAATTACATTCGAAGAGGCTAAATACTTCGAGAATGAACTGAGAAAGACAGGCGCTCTCGAAAGAAGCGTACTTTTCCTTAATCTTGCCGATGATCCGGCTATCGAAAGAATATCCACTCCGAGAATGGCGCTAACGGCCGCCGAATATCTCGCATTCGAACAGGGAATGCATATTCTGGTCATCCTGACCGATATGACAAATTACTGCGAAGCTCTCCGAGAAGTATCCGCTGCAAGAAAAGAAATTCCGGGAAGACGTGGATATCCCGGATATCTTTATACCGACCTTGCGAGCATATACGAAAGAGCCGGCAGAATCAAAGAGAATGATGGTTCTATTACGCTTATCCCTATCCTTACTATGCCAGAAGGCGATAAGACACATCCGATCCCGGACCTTACAGGATATATCACAGAAGGCCAGATTATTCTATCAAATTCCCTATTCAAAAAAAATATCATTCCACCTGTGGATGTTCAGCCTTCGCTTTCAAGGCTGCGTCAGAAGGGTGTTGGCGAGGGCAAAACTCGCGAAGACCATGATGACCTCTTCAATCAGCTATATGCTGCCTACAATAAAGGCAAAGAGGCTCAGGAACTGGCTGTGATTCTTGGTGATGCCGCTTTATCGGATATGGATAAACTCTATTATCAATTTGCAGATGATTTCGAGCAACAATATGTCGGCCAGGGAAACCAGAAAGACCGCTCGATCGATGAAACTCTCGACCTATCATGGGAACTTCTGTCGGTGTTCCCTACAATGGAACTTAAGAAAATCGATAAAGAGCTTATCAATGAAAAACTTGATGATGCTATTAAAAGGCGCAAGTCGAAAGTCTGATATAATACAGACTTGAGCTGCTAAAATAATTTCTTCGATTCAATAATAATAGTTCTATCTAGAGAATGCTTAAAACTTGGATTATGAATTATCAGACTAAGCGCTGTTCCGTATTGTCATTCTTCTCGGCTAAAACATCAGTAGAATCGTCGTATTATCTATATTAGATATTGTATATATCATTTATCATGGCTTTACAAGAAGAAATTTATTCATTAATATATTGATTTTTACTTTTCTTGTCTGGCATCTTTTCAGTAGTTTTTTTGGCCTCTTTGGGATCGCCTAAATAATAATGCTTAATGGGCTTTAGTTTTCCATCGAGAACATATACCAGTGGATTTCCAGTTGGAATATTAAGATGGGCGATCTCATCATCGGGTATCTGGTCGAGATATTTGCATAGCGCACGAAGGCTATTGCCGTGTGCTGTGATAATCACCTTTTTGCCTTCTTTTATAGTTGGCGCTATTGTATCATGCCAGTAGGGCAGAAACCTTTCGACAGTATCGCGCAGGCATTCTGTCTTTGGCAGTCTATTTTTTGGAATATTGCGATATTGCTCGAGATTACCAGGATATCTTTCGTCATTATCTTCGAGAGGTGGCGGTGGTACATCATAGCTTCTTCGCCAGATAAAGACCTGCTTTTCGCCGAGTCTTTCTGCTGTTTTGGCCTTGGAAAGGCCCTGCAATGCGCCATAATGTCTTTCATTTAATCGCCATGATTTATAGACAGGTATCCAGAGCCTGTCGAGTTCATAGAGAGCAATATTCAATGTCCGAATCGCTCTTTTTAGGAAACTGGTAAAGGCAATATCGAAATTGAAACCAGCATCTTTAAGAAGATTGCCGGCATTATGAGCTTCTTCGATGCCTTTTGCACTAAGATCGACATCTGTCCAACCAGTGAAGAGGTTTTCTTTGTTCCAGATGCTCTGGCCATGTCTTAGAATGACTAGTTTATACATTATGCTCCTTGATTTATCTGCACTATGATATTCGACAGAAAATGTATCGACCTTAATCAAAAATAGCCTGAATTAATAATTATGGCAACTTATTTTATCGGATTATTCAGTTGTGTAGAGCATCCATCTGCCATCATGCCATTTGAATTTCAGTACGAAGTCCAGTGATGTGTCAATTGGCATTTCCGTGCCTCTTCGCACTGTCGTGCCTTTGATTTTGTCTACACCAGTTACAATACCTTCATTGCCAATTATCTCGATGGATTCAACGATGAATTCATGATCTATTTGGCCGCCTTTTGCCTTCTCTGATTTGATGTTTTCGATTTGAGACGACATTCTTTTATGATACTCGCTATCAGGAATAGTCATCTCGAAAATCTCTTCGAATTGGTCATTCTGGACATATTCGAAATATTGATTGGCGGCTCTTTTTAGTTCTTTTTCGGTTCCAATTCTACTCATTGTCCTGGTTGGTGCACAGGCTGTCAGCAGAATTGAGAAAATTAAAGTAATAAAGATAGCTTTTTTCATTTTCCTCCATTTTTTTAATAATCAAAAATTTTGATTAATACCTTATAAACTAATAGCTTTGCCAATTTCGGGATAGTATATAATATCATTGCTCTTCAAAGAAAAAATACATGAGATCATAAGATTTTGCAAGTGAAAATGAAGCCTGGATTTTAATTAAAAAAACTCCCACCAAAGCAGGAGCCTTTCTCTTTTAAGACATATACAAATAATATACATAAATACATAATGTATATAATGCTACGGCTTAACTGATGTTTAAGCCGAGAAGTATGACAATGCGGAACAGCGCATTGTCTCTTCTAAATTCATATATATATAAACAAAATAAATAATGCAGAATCCATGTAAGGCAACAGCTTTACGAA